>DATAIE010000270.1:0-9509 GCA_036262875.1 Verrucomicrobiales bacterium | reverse complement strand
AACTCAGGTCCCGGCGAAGGCTGTCGCCAAACGGGCGGCTCCCCTGGACGTGCCTATCAAAGACGAGGAAGTGCTGGCGCATCTGGACGAGGGTCTCGCGCTCCGCAGCCAGGGTGACATGCTGGGGGCGTTGACGCACCTGCGCGCTGCGCTCAAGAAGATACCGGATCATCCGAAGCTCCTCTATCACACTGCCCAAATTTTGGACACCATGGGCCGTCCCCAAAAGGCTATGCCTTATTGGAAGTCGCTCTATCAACTCGGTCAGGGAGCCGGCGACTTTTTCGTCCTTGCCCAGGAGCGCATGGCCGACGGCCCTCAAGTGGCGAATGAACCCGAGGATGAAAAAGAGGGAAAATTCACCATCATCGATCTCAAGGACGAGCCTGTTCCCGACGCCACCGGCGGGGAACGCGTGCGGCTCACTGCCGTGCTGAAGAAGAACACCACGGAAAAGGTGGATATCGAAAAGGATATGCTTCTTCTCACGCACTTTTTTGACAGCGTGAACAAAAAGCGCATCGCCCGCTCCCAGGTGCCGCAGCCCTCACTCACCTGCATCTCCCCGCCCCTCGACTGGGCCCAGGGGACGGAGACTTTCTCCTTCGACTACTGGCAGCCTGACATGACGCCGCAGCAGCTTGTGAAATTCGGCCGCTGCAAATACCTCGGCTGCACGCTTGAAGTGATGTACAAGAACAAGCTCCAGGACAGCGCTGCCACCATCGAAGTCCTGCTGAAGTATGCGTCCGAACTCCCGGTGCCCCCGCCCGATCCCGGAGATTCAATCCTGAATTCCTCGCCGAATGACCCAGGCCCGCAGGAACCCAGCCTCTTCCCTCCGACGCTGAACCCGGAGCCCCGCTCCCGGCCCTGACACATGGTTATTCTCATTGCCAGCGACGATGCCGGTGCAAGTCAGGCCCTGGCTGAACATCTGGCCGGGCATGGATCGCATCAAATCTTCACGGCGGCCAGCATGGAGGATCTTGAGGAGGCCGCCTCCTCGCTCGAACATTTGGAAGTGCTCCTTTTCGGAGCGGCCTTCAATAAGGGTCGCGGCAAGGAGTTGCGCGATGACCTGCGCATTCAGTTTCCCGGGCTGCAGACAGCATTGATCAGCAGTGAAGAGGGCGTGGTGGTCCCCGCCCATGAAGTTGCCGCGTGGATCGCCGGACTGGAAAGCGGAGACGCTACCACTGGCTGGAACGCGACGGCGGTAGCCGTGCTGGGAGACTATGACCTCAAGGAAAAGCGGCGGACCAGTGCCACCACGGACAGCTTTCGAGCCGTGCAGCGGTCGGTAAACCGCGAGGTGGTTCTCGAACGTCTGAAGCCGGAACTCAGCCGTGACAAGTCCGCGGTTCGCGTATTCCGCGCCACCGTTCGCGCGCAAGCCAACGTCTCCTGCCCGTGGATTGCCACGGTCTATGAAGCACAGGAAACGGGCGGAGTGCTCTTTTACACCCGCGAACTGGTCCGCGGCCTCAACCTGGACGAGATCTCAGCCTCACGCTCTCAACTCAAGCCGGAGGAGAGTCTTCACCTTCTGCGCGCCGCCGGTGAAGCCATGATCTGGCTCACCGAGCGGAATCTGCCTCGCGAAAGTTTGAAGCGGCATCACCTCTACCACGGGAGCGATGGAGCCCCGCGCATTTCCAATGTCGCCACCGCGGAGCCAGGAAATGTCGACGAGGCCTCCGAAATCCGCTCCATCGCAGAGGCAGTCATGCGAGTCAGTGATTTCAAAGGACCCGCAGCCCGGGAATTGTCCCATGTGCTGGGGCTGATGAAAGCGAACGGCCCCCATGCCCTGACAACATGGAAATCCGTGCTGCGGGAAGCCCGCACCGGCCTTCAGCGAATCACGGAGGCGCGCACATCGACTCTGGCAGAAGGGCGTGACGGCCCCCGGGCCAGGCGGAAAAAATCCCGGGCCGCGCTCGTCACCGGCATCCTGCTGGTGCTCGCCGGCGGCGGAACGGCGATCGCATGGTTTAAAAACCGCGGGCAGCCGTCGCCTGCGCCCCGTCAATTTGCCGTCCAGATTCAAATCCCTCCGGGCGAATTTACATTCCGCGACGGCACCCGCCTCACCCTGCCGGAATTCTGGATCGACAGTCACGAGGTCACCATCGGTCAATATGCGGAGTTTCTCGCCGCCGGCCCTGGCAAAAAATTCGACAACGCCGATCAGCCAAAAGAGAAGCAAAACCATGAGCCCAGAGACTGGGCGGAAATCCTCCCGGCGGCCCGGGCCGGTGGCACATGGAGGGCGTGCCCCATCACCATGAACTGCCCGGTTTTCAACGTGGACTGGTGGGACGCCTATGCCTACGCCGCGTGGAAAGGGCGGCGTCTTCCCACCGAGCAGGAGTGGGAAAAAGCGGCCCGGGGCACGAATGGCCGCCGCTGGCCATGGGGCAACGAAGAGGACCCCAAACGCGCGAATACCGGTGCCGACTATGCCGACAAACCAGGCAAAGGCGCCATCGATGGCTACACCTGGTGGTGCGAAGTGGACGCCATGCCTCAGGACATCAGCGCCTTTGACGTCACGGGAATGGCGGGCAATGTCTCGGAATGGACTGCCTCATGGGTCCCCGATCCCGAACTTCCCGACGATACCGTTCCCGTTTTCCGCGGAGGCGACTTTCACCGCCAGACCTCCGCTCCCCTCTCCACACCCTGGCTTGCCAAAAGCGCCTCTTACGCTCAGCCTTACCTCGGATTCCGCACTGTCAGCTCCAAACCACCTCCGGCGGATTGATTCCTTCGCCGCACTCCCCATGCCATGAACAGCTCTCTCTCCGCTCTCTTTCGTTTTGCCTTCCTGCTGATCGCCGCTGCCACCGTCTCTCCGGTGCGCGCACAGCTCAATGTTACCATCGCCCTGGAGCGCAAGAATTACATCTCCTATGAAGCGCTTCCAGTCACGGTCACCGTGACAAACACGAGCGGGAATGACGTCGTCCTCGGCGGCCCCGGCGGCACATCGTGGCTCAACTTCCTCGTCTTCAGCGAAAACGGACGTCCGGCCACCGGCATCGCTCCTCCCGCGATGGACTCCATCATCTGCCGCAATGGCCAGTCTCTCCAGCGGAAGTTCAACCTTCCCCGCCACTTCCACCTCATCGAATCCGGCATCTACGTGGTCAAGGCGAGCGCCTACTTTCCGGACCTTCAGCGCTGGATCAATTCCCCCCCTGCCCGCTTCACCATCAATCAGGCGCCGCGCCCGCAGTGGGAGCGCACCTTCGCCCTTCCCGCCGGGCACAAGCTCGCCGGGAAATACCGCAAGTATCAGTTGTTCACCTTCCACGACAACGACCGCTCTTATCTCTATGCCCGTATCGTGGACGAGAGCACCGGCATGTTTCTCCTCACCACCCGGCTCAGTTCCATTTCAGCGGACCGCCAGCTCCAGCCGGCCATGGACCCGGAGCAGAATCTCCATCTCCTCTGCCTGGGCAGCCCTCTGGTCTGGGCCTACCAGGCCATCAGCCCCGACGGGGTGTTGATCAAACAGCAGTTTTTCCGGCAGGGAAAAGGCACGCCGCAACTGGTCACGCAGGCATCCGGGGAAGTAATGGTACTCGGCGGCACTGACTACGACCCCACTGAAAAACCCGCCACTCCTCCCGGCGGCGGGGCCGTAATTCGCAAACTTTCGGCCCGTCCTGCCGGCGTCCCGCTGCGCTGAGCAGCGCCGGTTGCAAAAAAGTTGCCTGATATTGCAAATACCCGTTGGCGCATGCCCCGGGATATTTTAGATTGGTTAACTAATCCCGATGCGACCATGTTCCGTGTTTTTCCCCAATTCTCCTGCGGTGCGGCCCGGTTGCTGACCGCCTGCCTGCTTCTCATGGCCTGCGTTCCGGCGATGGCGGGCAGGTTCAGCCGCGTCATTATTGATCCCGGCCATGGCGGCCACGATAACGGCGGGAAAATCGGCTACATCTTCGAAAAGCACCTCGCTCTCGATGTTTCCCTGCGTCTGGAAAACTATCTCAACGGCAAGGGCGTCCGCTCCACCCTCACCCGCCGCAATGATGTCTTTCTGCCCCTTGAAGACCGCTCCCTGATTGCCAACAACACGCGGAACAGCATTTTCGTCTGCATTCACTTCAACTGGGTCAGCTACGGAGGTCCCAGCGGCACGGAGACCTTTTACTGCGGTGCCAACGGCGTTCCCCTTGCCTCCGCGATTCAGTCCACTGTCGCCGCAGGCCTCGGCACTCCCAGCCGGGGCGTAAAGTTTGCACGCTATAAAGTCCTGCGCACTTGCATGATGCCGGCCGCCCTCATTGAAGGCGGCTTCATCTCTACGGCCACTGAACGCTCCCGCATCCTTGATCCCCGCTACCGTCAGCGCCTTGCAGAGCTTATTGGAGACGGCATTTTGAGGTTCCGGAGGATGTAATTTGGCATTGCGGCCAGGAATCAATTTTCCGTATCCGTTCCAAATGCCGTCCACCCTCAAAAGCGGTGGTTAGGAAAACGTCCACAATGGCGAGGGCCGTTTCCACGTCCATCATGCGCTCGCCCAGCGAAAGCACATTGGCGTCATTGTGCAGGCGAGTGAGGCGGGCGGATTCCACGTTCCAACAGAGGCCGCAGCGGATTCCACGGACACGGTTGGCGGTGATGGCCTCCCCGTTACCCGAACCGCCAAGGACGATGCCGCGCGCATACTGACCCGCCGCCACGGCTTCAGCGACAGGACGGATGAAATCCGGATAGTCTACCGGTGCCTCCGAATCCGTACCCAGATCGGCGACTTCGTGTCCCGCCTCCTGCAAATGGGCGATGATCCGCTGCTTATAGCGGAACCCCGCGTGATCCGAACCGATGGCGATTTTCATGGAAAACAGGATATTGTATCATTGCGTCCACCACTTCGAAAGTCGTGGTTTTGGCGAATCCGGGAGCGTCACGCCCTCTTCACAGTAATGGGAGGTGTCGTTAAAGAGGATAAGGCGCGCGCGGACCGGATCGCGAAAATCCACCACATTCAACGCGGCGGGATCCTGGTCGAGATTGTCACGGTAGCGGCGGGGATCGAAGCCCAGCAGCGAACTCAGCAGCAGCCGGATGGTCGC
Source organism: Verrucomicrobiales bacterium (assembly GCA_036262875.1). GTDB lineage: Bacteria > Verrucomicrobiota > Verrucomicrobiia > Verrucomicrobiales > V1-33 > V1-33. The sequence continues at coordinate 4,407 of DATAIE010000270.1, read as the reverse complement.
TTTGTGCGATACGACGATGACCGGCTGCCCCTCGTGACGGCGGACGATCTCCAGCAGGGCCGGCAGGGCGCGGGCTGTCACCGCCAGCCCGCTCTCACCGCCTTCCGGTGCAAACGTATAAGGGTCTTCCTCCCACGCCGTGGCCTCGGAGGGGAATTGCTGCTCCACTTCATGGCGGGTCAGCTTTTCCCAATGGCCGTGCGAAATCTCGCGGAGTCCGTCCATGGGCTGCACCGTCAGACGGTGCGGGCCGGCAAGGATTCCCGCGGTGTCCATGGTGCGCTCCAACGGCGAGGCGTAGACCGCCGCCACCGGAACGCCGGCCAGTCGCCGGGCCAGCTTGCCCGCCTGATCCCTGCCCGCATCCGAGAGCGGGATATCGGTGGCACCGGCAAACCGGTCTTCGGCGGTGAGGATGGTGGCGCCGTGGCGAACGAGAAAGATGCGGGTGAGTGGCATGGAGACCTCAATGGAACCCGCCGCCGGCTCTTTGCACGTCCATTCTTACACCGGTCAAACTCCTCCTTTGACCGCCATTCTGCGGCGGCGGAGAGGATCGGCATGCCTTCTGCACCCCCGCCGGAACCAAAAAAACCAGTTTCGCGCAGGAAAAGCCGGGCTAATCATCTGCCACTAATCCCCGGAAGGCTTACCCCGCCGAACTATTAACCACACAAGGAGGCTGCTTTGGACCTCAAAGAGATCAGACAAATAATCGAGTTGATGAAGCGTAACGACCTGTCGCTGTTCCACCTGGAACGCGAGGGGTTCAAGATCAAGTTGCGCAAAGGTGTCGATTTTGACGCCATGCCTGCAGCGCCGGCACCGGTCCCGGTGGCCGCCGTTGCGCCTCCCCCGGCAGCGACAGGCACCACGGCTCCGCCGGCGGTTTCCGCCGCCACCGGCACCTACATTCCCTCACCCATGGTGGGAACTTTTTACCGGGCATCCGGACCCGGAGAAAAACCGTTCATCAATGTCGGAGACACCGTGGATGAGAACACCACGGTTTGTATCATCGAAGCCATGAAAGTCATGAATGAGATCAAGTCGGAAAAACGGGGCGTTATCACGCGCATCATGGTGGACGACTCCACCCCCGTCCAGTTCGACAGCCCTCTCTTTGAGATCCAGCCGGCCTGATCCCCCCGCATGTTCAACAAAATCCTGATCGCCAATCGCGGGGAAATCGCACTTCGTGTCATTCGGGCCTGCAAAGAGTTGGGTGTGCGGACGGTCGCCGTTTATTCCAAAGCGGATGAAAGATCCATGCACGTGCAGTTGGCGGACGACGCCATCTGCATCGGCCCCGGCCCCAGCAGCCAGAGCTACCTGATGGTGGACCGCATCATCGCGGCGGCGGAGATTGCCAACGTGGATGCCATTCACCCCGGTTACGGCTTTCTCTCGGAGAATGCCCGCTTTGCCCGCATTTGTGAAAGCTGCAAAATCAAGTTCATCGGCCCCAGCGCGGAGGTGATCGAAATGATGGGTGACAAGAACATGGCCCGCGCCACGGCTAAAAAGTTCAAGCTTCCCATCACACCCGGTACGGATGGCATCATCAAGACGGACCGCGAAGCTCTGGAGGCCGCGGCGGCCATCGGCTACCCGGTCATGATCAAAGCCACCGCCGGCGGCGGTGGACGCGGCATGAGACCGGTGCACAACGAAGCGGCCATGGGTTCCGCCTTCGCCAGCGCCAGCGCGGAGGCCGTGAAGTGCTTTGGCAACGGGGATATGTATCTCGAAAAGCTGATCCTCAATCCCCACCACATCGAGATCCAGGTGGTCGGAGATTCCAAGGGTAACGTCGTCCATCTCGGTGAACGTGACTGTTCGCTGCAGCGCCGGAATCAAAAAATCATCGAGGAGTGCCCCTCTCCCTTCATCAGTGAGCGCCTGCGGAAAAAGATGGGCGCTGCCTCCGTGAAGCTCTGTGAGGAAATCGGCTACGAAAACGCCGGCACCATCGAGTTTCTCGTGGATGAAGACGAGAACTTCTACTTCATGGAGATGAACACCCGCATCCAGGTGGAACATCCAGTGACAGAGGAGGTCTATGGCTGCGACCTCATCAAGGAACAGATCCGCATCGCCGCCGGACAACCGCTTTCCGACCACGTGCGCAAAAGCTCTCCGCGCTGCCACGCCATCGAGTGTCGCATCAACGCGGAGGACCCTTATAACAATTTCGCTCCCAGCCCGGGAAAGATCCTCAACTACTACACGCCGGGTGGACGCGGTGTGCGGATCGACAGTCACATCTACGCCGGCTATGAGGTGCCGCCGTATTATGACAGCATGATCGCGAAGCTCATCGTCACCGGCGCCACGCGGGAAATCGCCATCGCGCGGATGAAGCGCGCGCTCATGGAATACAAGATCGAGGGAATCAAGACGACCATTCCCTTCCAGCAGTCCATTCTGAACAACAGCGACTTCAAGAGCGGCAAATACAACATCGGCTGGGTGGAGCAGTTCCTTCAAAAGCAGCCAAAAAGCTGATGCCGGGATTGTCAAAAGCCCGGCAAACCTGCATCTTCACGGGAAAAAAGCCGGTTCCCCCCAAACATGAAGCGCTACACGGTCATTTGTCACCGCTGCGGGAAGTCCACGTTTGTGGATCTCACCAAGACGGTGTCGGACCAGCGCTGCCGCTCCTGCCGGGGGTTTCTCCAGGGAGTGGATGTCAGTGTCGGGGATAAGCCGAAGGAACGCCGCCGCAAGACGGTCTGGAGAATGCCGGGGGCGGCCCGCAATGATCCTGTCTGGAAGGATGAACTCACTCCCGTCATCCCCGTCCGGAAGCGGTGGCCCCGCTATTTCCGCTGGATCGTCATCGGCGGGCTCACGGTCTTTCTGGGTGCTATCGGATGGAGCGGCATCCTGAAGTTCAAACATACTCTTGGCGGCAAAAAGGAATTCTTTGCCCAGGAGGAACCGCCCAAGCCGGATATCCGCGAAACGGTGGAGTGGCGCGGCAAGGCCATTTCCGTCGCTCGAAAAGCCATCTCTGCCCGCACGGTAGATGAACTGCTCCCCTTTCTTTTCCATCCTGAAATCAGCGATGAAACCATTCGTGAATACTACACCGGCCAGCAATCCCTGCCTCTGGGCAAGGACCTTGTCGAGCAGTTCATTATCGTAGGCAGATATACGGAGAATGTCGTTTTGTTCCAATACCTCAATTCCGCGGACAAAGCCTCCGCCTTGACGCTGGTCGAAAAACCGGACGGAATGAAGATCGACTGGCCCAGTTTGACCGGCTGGGGGGAGATGCCGTTGCGGCAATATACGAAGGACACTCCCGGCCGCGGCGTCGTGATTCGGGCACGGGCGAGGCTCGGTCAATATTATAACGGAGCATTCTCTGACAGTAAAAAGTGGCTCTCCGTTCGCCTCTGTGACCTCGCCGGGGACGACGTTATTCATGGTTACGTGGACCGTGCCTACACGCTCGCCAGCGATATGGAATCGATCCTGCCTGACAATCCCACCGCCATTCCGTCCAACGATAAACCCGTCATCCTGATCCTCAAATATCCGGAAAAGGATGTGAAGCCGGACCAGACCCGCATCTCCGCACTCCTCAGCGACACCTGGTATCAGCCCAATGGCTTGAAGGCATTCATCGAGATTGCCCGGCAGTTGGACGAAAAGCCGAAGGAACCCGAAAAACCAAAGAATGCCCCCCCGGAGGGCGAGTCTCCAAAGGAGGAGTCTTCCGCTCCTGCACCCGCCCCGTCCCCGCCATGAATGCAGGATTTCTGGACAAACTGCTGACGAAACTCGACCGCGTCCCTGCGGAGGAGATGCAGGCGTTTCTCATGCGACTGGTGCAGGAGAAGGGATTTTTTGAGCAGGTGTTCGAGGCGCTGGAGGAAGGGGTGATCGTTTGCGAACCGCAGGGCGTCATCACCTTCATCAATCGCGCCGCGTGCCGGTTTTTCGGCCTTGATGCGACAGAGGCCGGGGGAAAACGGCTGGAGGACGTCATCCGGGGATTTCACTGGCCCGCCCAGCGGAGCCGCCGCGATACCGTGAGCCGCGACATGGAAGTCTTTTACCCGGAGCACCGCTTCCTCAATTTTTACCTGCGTCCCATCGACGACGGCGAGACGGACGGCCCCGAGGTCGGATACGTCATGCTCGTCCGCGATCTCACTCAGACACGCCGCATGGCGGAGGAACAGATCGAGAGCGAACGCCTCAACGCCCTCACCATGATGGCCGCCGGCGTAGCCCATGAAATCGGCAATCCTCTCAATTCTCTCAATATCCATCTCCAGGTCCTCGAAAAGAAACTCAAAAAGGCCGATTCCGGAATTTACAAATCGGTGAAGGATCAAATCGATATTGCCCGCGGTGAAATCCAGCGGCTCGACTTTATCATCGAGCAGTTCC
>DATAIE010000269.1:0-5535 GCA_036262875.1 Verrucomicrobiales bacterium | reverse complement strand
GGGTCCGGGAGCGCGGGCCATTTTGCCGGCGATGCCCACGGCTTCCTCGTATTTGCGGCGGGCGTCGAGCATGCGCAGGGCTTTTTCACCGGCCCGGTGAAACCAGTAGTCATCTGTTCCCTCAGTTGCCGGAGGCTCGTTGAGGACCGAATACCAGGCTTCCAGCGCTTCGTCGTTCCGTTTCAACTGTTCAAGGCAGGTGCCCTTGAGGACCATGGCTTCCTGCCGCCATGCGAGAGGCATTTGGGGGTCGTTGACCAGTTGATCGAAGGCCGCCAGCCCCTGAGCCACGGAATCCGGCGAACCGTTTTGAGCGACGAGAATTTCCCCCCGGGTGCACAACACCTGACGGCGCGTATTCGCGTCCGGTGCAGGCTTTGAATCCATGATGTCCTTGAGCAACTGGAGAGCGCCCGCGTAATCGCTGCGGCGCTGTTTGAGGCGGGCCACCTGGAGCCTTGCCTCCAGCTTCAGAGCGCCTTTCCCGTGGAAGACCTTTTCCCAGAAGGCGATGGCGTCGTCGTCGGAGGTTTTTCCCTGCAATGTCAGGAGCGCGGATTTCCCGGCCCAGAAAAGGGCGGCCTCGGCCAGCGGGTGTTTCGGATCGTCTTTCTCGAGCTGCTCGAACTGCTGACGGGCATTGGGAAAAAGCTGACGCCGAAAATACATCTCTCCGAGCCGCATTCGGAGCGGGGCGCGGCGGGAGGTCTGCGGCCATGCGGTGAGAAAGGTAGTGGCTTCAGTCGCATAGGCGTCGGGAGCCGCGGTCTTTTCCGCGGCGAGCACTTTGAGCCATGCGGCCGTTTCCAGTTCCGCAGGCTCCTTTGCCGCCGCGGTGACATCCGCGAGGCGCCGGGTCACCTCGTCGAGTTTCACCGGCGTGGCATTCAGAGACAATTCCGCCAGCGCCACCAGCGCCTCAAACCTCCGCGGGTGGTCCGGCAGCGCCTCGACAAACGCGATGAGCCCGTCCCCCGCGCCCGGCTGACCGGCGGCGGCCATGTAAAGTGCGTGCTCCAGATGAAACTCCGCGCCCGCGACGATGGAGGCCTGCGTGCCCAGGCCATCCAGCAGCGCCAGGGGTGTTTGAGGATTGATCAGGCCCGCCTGCAGTTCGGCGAGTGCCGCATTGTAGGCCGCCGCCGCCCGGGCATCCGGAGTGGTGCTGTCTTTCGCGGCCTGGGCGAACTGTTTCGCCGCCTCTGCAAACTTTTGTTCGTTGAATCCGGCGGTACCCTCCAGCCAGGAAGTCCATGCTTTGACCGCCGGCGAAGCCGCTGCCGGTTTGAGGCGCGCCGCGACGGAGGCCACGGCGGCGCGGTTTCCGAGCTGCAGGGAAAGCCGGGCTTCGCGCAGCAGCACCCACGGCAGCAGCTCACTTTGCGCCGCCTCCTTCGTGATGGCCTGGCATGCGGCGAGCGCCTCCGCCGGGCGGCCGGCCGCCTCCTGCGCGGCGGCTCCGGCCAGCAGCGCCAGCACCCGGATGGAGGAGTTTTCGGACTTTGCCCAAATGGTTAGGAAATTCGCCGCTTCCGCCGTGGGCGGCGTGTTCATTTGCTCGAAGGCATCGAAAGCGGAGAGAAGCAGAGAGGGTGAGGGAGCCGGAGTTTGACCGATGAGCTTTTCGATCGTGCCGAGTGCTTCCACGGGTTTCCCCAGCGTTTGCTGGGAGCGGGCCAGCCCCAGCGCTGCCGCATGCTGAAGAGCGACCGATACGCCGCGCCCGCCCGCTGCGAGGGAGGAAAACTGATCAGCCGCTCCTTTGGCATCGCCCGCCGCCAGGGCCAGGCGGGCCATGAGATAACGCCATGCCGCCGCGTAGCGGCCCTGAGCCTGCGCCGGCAGGACCGGCGCGATTTCCGCCACCGGGAGGCGGGCTGCGAGCATCAGTTCCGCGGACCACAGTTTGGCCCGCAGGGCGGTATCCGGATTTTTTGCCTGTGTGAGCGGCTTGAGCAGTTCCACGGCGGGAGAAATTTGCCCCAAAGCCGCCAGCACCGAAGCGCGCGTGAATGCAGCCTCCATGGCATAGCGCGACTCCGCAGGCAGTGCCGCCAGTTCCTTTTCGGCTTCGGAAAATCGCTGCATTTGCGCGAGCGCGGCTCCCCGCCACCATGCGGCCTCCGGCAGGTCACGGGCCTCGGGAGCCGAGGCGGCGGCCATTCCCTCTGCGGCTTTCCCCGCGCGCACCAGCGCCTCAGCGAGCAGCAGCTTTACCGGGCCGATGGCCGGCGCACCTTTCAACGTGCCGGACGCGAGCACTTTTTTCAGCCGCGTCACAGCCACTTCCGGCAGGTTGTCCCGCAAAGGGCGGCTGGCCTCGAGCACGTCCTTCCGCTGCAGGATGGCCTGATCGGCAGCCGCAGCATTTTTTGACGACTGCGCCGCGACCGGCAGAGCGGCGAGCAGGAGAGTCAGGGAGAGGGCGGAGGTGGATCGCACGGGGCCAATGTGCGGAAATCGGAGCCCGCGTCAAAAAGCAATCACGCGGGGCAGGGGAGGCAAGTGAAATGTCAGGAAGGCAAAAAAAATGACGCCCGGTTGCCGAGTCGGGAGTCGTGACGAATCTGTCACGGAGAACCGACTGACGTGCCGGGGGTTTCCGGTAGTTATCGGCCCTGTGTACAACATCTATATGAAAGCCACCCTCGTCGATGGCGTGCCGTTCCGGAGCAAGGAGGTCAGTTGGCTGGCCTTTAACTCCCGCGTGCTCCAGGAGGCGGCGGATGTGAAACTTCCCCTCACGGAACGCCTGAAGTTTCTCGGCATCTATTCCTCCAATCTCGACGAATTCTTTCGCGTGCGGGTCGCGACGCTGCGCCGGCTGGTGCAACTGGGGCGGGACTACCGGAAGCTGCGGCTGCCGGACCCGAAGCAGACACTCAAGGAAGCCATGCAGCTCGTGAAACGCGAGACCACCGTCTTCGACGACACCTACCGGGATATTTTCAAAGCGCTGGAAAAGAAAGGCGTGCGCCTCATCGATGAAACGCAGGTCCCTCGCCCGTTATGGGAATGGCTGCTCGACTACTTCTTCACCTCCGTGCGCCCGCACATCATGCCGGTGATGATCCGCAGCTACAGCCGGTTCAGCACTCTCGCGGATTCTCCCATGTATCTCGCGGTCGAGATGGGAAAGAGCGGCCGGAAGGGCCGGGAAGGCCACGCACTGATCGAAATCCCCACCGCCGTGCTGCCGCGCTTTGTCACTCTGCCGGCTCACAAGGGACAGACACTGGTGATGTATCTGGACGACATCATCCGGTTTGGCCTGCCCAGTCTTTTCAGCGGGCTGCCCTACGATGACTTTCATGCCTACGCCATCAAGTTCACGCGGGACTCGGAAATGGAATTTGAGGACGACGTCACCGCGAGCCTCTACGACAAGATTACCGAAGGCCTGCGCACCCGGCAGACGGGCGATCCGGTGCGGATGAATTACGATGCGGGCATTCCCAAGTCCTTTCTCAAACTGCTCGCGCATAAGCTGCACCTGTCCGAGGGCGGCACCCTGCTGCCAGGCTCCCGCTATCACAACCGGCGCGATCTTATGCGCTTTCCCGCGCCAAAGGCCCTGGGCCTGCCGGATGCCCCGGCGCTCCCCCACGAAGTCCTCAGCGGGGCGCGGGAGAGTATCTTTCGCACCCTCCAGGACCGCGATGTGCTCCTGCATTTGCCATGGCATTCGTTTTCGCATTTTCTCGATTTCCTGCGCGAAGCCAGTCTGGATTCCCTCACCTCCAGCATTCAACTGACCCAATACCGCCTCGCGAGGAACAGTTGTGTGGCCCGCGCGCTCACCGCCGCCGCCCGCAACGGCAAGGAAGTCACTGTGATGGTGGAGCCGCAGGCGCGCTTTGACGAAAAGAACAACATCGCGTGGGCGAACCTTTATCAGGAGGCGGGTGTCAGGGTGATTTTGGGCGTGCCGGGCCTCAAGGTGCACGCCAAGATGTGCGTGGTGACCCGCCACGAGGGCGGCGCGGACCGCTACTACAGCGCTCTGAGCACCGGGAATTTCAACGAGGACACCGCTAACTTTTATACCGACCACCTGCTGCTCACCGCGCATCAGGGCATCGGCGAGGATATCGTGGAGAGCTTCCGGTTCTTTGCCTCCAACTGGCAGCCGCCCCGCCTCAATCACCTCGTCGCGGCTCCCTTCAATCTCCGGGCCGGGGTGAAATTCTGGATCCAAAACGAAATGGCCCACGCCTTCGCCGGCCGGGAGGCGTCCATCTTCCTGAAGCTGAACAACCTAGCCGATCCCGAGATCACCGCCCTCCTGTACGAGGCCAGCCAGGCCGGCGTGGAAGTGCGTCTCATCGTGCGCAGCATGTTTTCCGTCATCACCGGCGACCGCAAATTCAGCAAACACATCCGCGCCCGCGGCATTGTGGATCACTACCTCGAACACAGCCGCATCTTTCTCTTCGCCAACGGCGGCAATCCCCGCTGCATGCTCTCCTCCGCCGACTTCCTGCCAAGGAATTTCGACAGCCGGTTTGAGATCGTCTTCCCCATTCTGGACGAAGCGCTCCAGGCGGAGCTCAGACATGTGATGGAAATCCAGTGGAGCGACAACGTCAAAGCACGCGTGCTCGACCGCGGCCTCAGCAACAGCATCGCGAAAGGCGGGAAAAAACCGGTCCGCAGCCAGGAGGAAGTGAGGAAGTGGCTGGAGAACGGGGGAGAGGATAAATGAGTTCGCCTTAAGGCCAAATTCGAAACAGCCGTCCCTCGAGTTCTTCCGGACAACATTCGGAACCCACCATGAAATTCCGAATCATCACGATGCTGGCCTTGGCGCTGGCGACACACGGTCCTTTTTCTTACGGACATGGCATGTCTGAGGAGATGAAGGTAAAGTTGAATGCGCCCATCCCTGACTGGTTGACAGTGGGTAATCCGATAAAAGCTGAACCAACTGATGGCAATAATTTGGATCAAACTGCTCTAAGGAAACTCGCGGGCGATTCGACGAGCACCAGAGACCGGGTGAAGATTCCGGGCCGTAATATTGAAATCAAAGTAGACTACCCCGTCGATCGGTACTACGGATCGTCGTTAAGCCCCGACGGCACAAAATTGATCATCAATGGAGGGGGCAAGTCCCACCTGTATGAAATTCACGGCGACGGGGCCTGGCAGGAAATTGGGCTTAAGGTTCCGGAGGTCACCTACGATGACGGCCCCAAAGGATTTATCTCCAGTTGGTCCTGGGCAGACAACGAAACGTTGATAGGCATTTCCGACATCGATAACGAGCGGGGAGAGTTTATGGAGACGCGATCCTACGTGTTTCGACCCAGGGAACGCGTGTTGAGAAGGCTCGATTTCAGTGGCCTCAATCTGGAAACAACCGAGGGACTTCAGATTTCCAGGGTCGATACGGCCTCGCATGGTGTAGTGATTACCATTGGGCAGAATCAATTCACAGCCAGGGCCGATTTAAATGCCCCGATGAGTATTCAGCCGGGTAAAGATCACCCGCCCAAGCCCAAAGGAGTCAAGGGCGGCGCCACTGTGGCTTTG
>DATAIE010000268.1:0-4898 GCA_036262875.1 Verrucomicrobiales bacterium | reverse complement strand
GTTTTGATCACGGGTGCCTGCGTTGTCCGGGGCCAGGCTCCGGGAGTACCGATCGAGCAGCCGGTGGCCGGGACGGGAGTCAAGGAAGTGATCGAAAAAGCGGGAGTGCTGCGAGAGGCAGGAAAGCTGGCCTCCGCTGAGAAAGTGGCGGAATTCTTGAAAAAGCCGGCACCGGAAAAGGTGACGCTGCCTTCCCCCAAAACGGAACCGATGAGCCGGTCCGCCATTTATGAAGAGGCCCGGCGGGACCGGGTGCGTGTGGGCTGGTACTACCTCTGCAAAAAGTGCAACCACTGGCACACGCGTCTGGCGGGTGGATATCCGCTGACGGAGGACGGGGTGATTGCCACCTGTCACCATGTGGTGCAACCGGGCGATGACATGCGGGAGGGTTACCTCATCGTCGTGGATGGCGGGGGAGTGGTCACTCCTGTCACGAGTGTTATCGCGGACAGCACCGGGCGGGACATTTGCGTCATCCGTGCGGCGGGCGGAAAGTTCAAGCCCATGCCGCTGAACGACGCGGTGCATCCCGGCGATGCGGCGTACTGCCTGAGCGATCCGCTGGGCGTCACAGGATATTTCAGTGAGGGAATGGTAAACCGCTTTTACCGCAAGCCGGACGGGAAGGGGACAGATGAAGAGTCCCTGCGTCTGCATGTGAGCACGGACTGGGCTCCCGGCTCCAGCGGGTCACCTGTGCTGGATCAGTCAGGAAATGTAATCGGTCATGTGTCCACCATTTCCGCCATGAGTGAAGCGCCTGCGGAGGGTCAGCCGCGCAAGGGCGGCACGCAGATCGTTTTGCACGAGGCCAGCACTGCCCGCGGCGTGATTGCCCTGCTGAAGAGCGCAGAAAAGGAAGCGGAGGCGGGGAAAGCTCCGGAGGCTGCCACTGCCAAACCGGCAGACCCGCCGGCGCCAAAACCAGCGGAGCCGCCACCCGCCAAACCGGCGGAGACACCTGCCGCGAAGACCGCCGAACCGCCGGCAAAGGCAGGCTGAGAAAGGGTTCTCTAGCAGCTATCGGAGCGTTCTTTAAATTTGTCAGGCAAATCTGCGGACAGGCAGGGGCTCTGTCTGAACTGTTGTTATACGGAGTTCTCCCCCTTGTCCTGAAAATTGGATAGTGAGGCACGCTCCCTGCTTGCGGCGGGCGGCTTAGACGCGGCGGCGGTTTCCTTATTCAGAGGGTGCGGGAAAATAATCTTGACCTGGCAGGTATCCCCAATCAACCTGACAGCCCAACACTTACCTGCCATGCCTAAACCATCCGAGAGCAGCACCAAGTTCATTGAGCGTAACCGGGCACCGCGTGTGCATATTGAGTATGAACTCTTTGTGGACGGTGCGCAGAAGAAAGTCGAGCTCCCTTTCGTTATGGGAGTAATGGCCGATTTGTCCGGCAAGTCCGCTGAGCCCCTGCCGCCCGTGGCGGAAAGGAAGTTCCGTGAGGTTGATATGGACAACTTCGACAAGTTCATGAAGGACGTGAAGCCCCGCGTGAATTTCGCAGTGCCCAACGCTCTCTCTGACAACGAAGGCGAGCGCCTGAACATCGATATCACCTTCGACAAGATGGATGACTTCTCCCCGGAAGCCATCGCCCGCAAGGTGGAGCCGCTGCGCAAACTCCTGGAGGCCCGCACGCAGCTTTCCAATCTCCTAACCTACATGGACGGACGCGCCCAGGCGGAGAATCTGATCGAGCAACTGCTCGGAGACCCCGCTCTGATGAAGTCCGTGATGGGCACCACCAAGCCTGCGGAGGAAACGCAGGAGTAATCTCACCCTTTTCCTGAACCGATACCATGTCTAAAGCCCAGGAACAATCCGCCGATTCCGGCAGTACGCTGGAACTCTCTGAGTTCGACCGTCTGCTCGACAAATCCTTCCAGCCCAAGACCGATGAGGCCAAAGGCGCCGTCCGGTCCGCTGTCGCCATTCTCGCCGAAGAGGCCCTCAAGGGAACGTCCGTCCGCCAGCAGGACTCGATTTCCTACATTCAGGCCGTGATCGCTGAGATCGACCGGAAGCTCTCGAAGCAGTTGAATCTGATTCTGCATCACGATGAAATGACGAAACTGGAAGGCTCCTGGCGGGGGCTGCACCGGCTCGTCTATAACACGGAGTCCGGCACGGATCTGAAGATCCGCGTGATGAACGTCTCCAAAAAGGACCTCCACCGCAGCCTGCGCTCCTACGGCGGCGCCAACTGGGATCAGAGCCCGCTCTTCAAGAAGATTTATGAAGAGGAGTTCGGCACCCCTGGCGGTGAGCCCTACGGAACGATTATCGGTGACTTCGAGTTCGACCACACGGCTCCGGATGTGGAACTGCTGCGCAATCTTTCCAAGATCGCAGCGGCGGCCCACGCTCCGTTCATCGCGGCAGCAAGTCCGAAGCTGATGAACATGGATACGTGGCAGGAACTGATGAATCCGCGCGATCTTGCCAAGCTGCTCGACAATGCCGAGTACGCGGGATGGAAGAGCCTGCGCGAATCCGAAGACTCCCGTTTCGTCGGTCTTGCGATGCCGCGTTACCTGGCCCGTCTGCCTTACAGCACGAAGAACAATCCCATTGATGCTTTCGCTTTCGAAGAGGACGCCAGCAGCAACGATCACCACAATTTCGTATGGGCGAATGCGGCCTATGCGATGGCCACTAACATTACGCGTGCGTTCAAGCTTCACGGCTGGTGCGCTCAAATCCGCGGCGTGGAAAGCGGCGGTCTCGTCGACAATCTGCCGGTGCATACGTTCCCGACGGACGACGGCGGTGTGGACATGAAGTGCCCCACCGAAATCGCCATCACCGACCGGCGCGAGCACGAACTGGCACGCCTCGGCATGATGCCGCTCTCGCACTGGAAGAACACGGACTTCGCGGCCTTCATCGGCGCACAGTCTTTGCAGAAGCCGGCGAAGTATGATGACAAGGATGCCACCGCCAACGCAAACCTCTCCGCGCGTCTGCCCTATCTGTTCGCCACCTGCCGCTTCGCGCACTTCCTCAAGTGTATCGTGCGTGACAAGATCGGTTCCTTCAAGGAGCGCGATGACATGGTGAAGTGGCTCAACGACTGGATCATGCAGTATGTTGCGGACTCCAACGTTTCCGAGGAAATGAAGGCCCGTTATCCCCTGTCCGGCGCGCAGGTGGAAGTGCAGGCTGATCCGGAAAATCCAGGCTATTATCGTGCTCAGTTCTACCTGCGTCCGCACTTCCAGTTGGAGGGTGTGAACGTCAGTCTGCGCCTCGTCTCGCGCCTGCCTTCAGAAAAAAAGGCAGGCTGAGCTGAATAAACCCGGCCTGTCTTACGACTCATATGCCGGTTCCGCTGAGAACTAAAAACAATAACCACAACCACCAACTAACCTAACAATATGGCCTTTGATACCTTCGTTCAAATTGACTCCGTCCCTGGCGAATCCACCGACGAGAAGCACAAAAACTGGATCGCCGTGTTCTCCTTCTCACACGGCGTGGCGCAAAGCGGTTCCGGTTCCGTCAGCTCGGTCGGCGCCCGTGTCGCCGGCAAGTGCGACCACCAGGACTTCCATCTCACCAAGCGGATGGACAAGAGCTCGCCCTACCTCTACAAGCACTGCTGCCTTGGCAAGCACTTCCCGAAAGTCGTCATCGAAGTGTGTATGAACACCGGTGCGAAAGAAGTGTTCCAGAAGTTCACGCTTGAGCACGTGCTCGTCACCTCGCTGAGCTGCGGCGGCGGACACGGCCAGGAAAACCCGGTCGAGAACGTTTCCCTCAACTACGGCAAGATTAAGTGGGAATACACCCCGCTCGATCCGAAGACCGGCGCCAAGGGCGGCGTGGTCGCCTGCGAATGGGACGTGATGGCGAACAAGGGAGCTTAATCCCACAGACGCCGCGCTGCGACTCAACCCCGCACGTTAATCAGAGGCAGCCGGAGAAAGAACTCTTTCTCCGCGCTGCCTCGGTAGCGTAAGGGGCATTTCCATTTTAGACTTACCCTTGTTATGAACGCCTCAGAAGAAGCAGAATCCCTCCTCAAAGCCGGTGATCTCGCCGGAGCCCTGGCGGCGGTGAAGGCCGCGATTCGCAAAGCTCCCGCCGATGCGGACCTCCGGTTCACTCTTTTTCAAATGCTCGGCACGACCGGGGACTGGGAAAGCGCCTCGAATCAACTGGTGGCCTTTTCTGAGTTGACCGGCCGCCAGTCACCCATGGCGATCATCTTCAATGATCTGATCGGCGCGGAGGTGATGCGAAAGCTGGTGTTTCAGGGCGAAAAAGTGCCCGTCATTTTCGGAGAGCCGCCGGAATGGGTGCCGCTGCTGGTGCAGGCGTGCAGTCATTTTGCGAAAGGAGAGTATGAGGCCGCGCTCAAGCTGCGGGGTCAGGCACTCGAAGAGGCTCCCGGTGTGTCCGGAACCTGTAACGGAAAACCGTTCGACTGGATGATGGACGGAGACACCCGCCTTGGCCCGTTGATGGAGATCGTGATGCGGGGCACTTATTACTGGGTGCCGCAGCAGCGCATCCGGGAGTTGACCTTTACGGAGCCGACCCACCTGCGGGACCGCGTGTGGGTGCCGGTGGAAGTTACCTTCGAGGGCGGCGGAGCCAGTCACGCTTTCATGCCGGTGAGGTATCCCGGTGCTCATATGTGGAAAAATCCCGCGGAGCAGCTCGCGAGAACGACGGACTGGGACTCCCCGGCCGAGGGTATTTATTTTGGTCGCGGCCAGCGGGTCTTTATGACGCCGGATGCCGAGATTCCCGTTCTGGATGCGCGCGAGATCAAGTTCAATCCCGTTTCATGATTCAGCAGGAGACGCAGTTGAGGCTGCCGTGTCTTCTCGACCGGCTGGTCGACTTTTCGCCGGACTCTGAAGAGGAGGCGGTGCGCC
>DATAIE010000267.1:0-3241 GCA_036262875.1 Verrucomicrobiales bacterium | reverse complement strand
ATTTCCGTCCGCCGTCTTCCGGAGGGGAAACGGGACCTTATTACACGAAGATGCTCCAGGAGATAAGGACCGCTCTGACAAATCTCCCGGCGGAGTTTCCGGACTATGCCGGGCGCGGTTATGAGTTGGCGGGTTTCGTATGGTGGCACGGCTGGAATGACGGTGTGGACCCGAAAAACGCGGTGCCGGAGTATGAATCGAATCTCGTGAACCTCATCAACGATGTGCGCCGTGATTTGAAGGTGCCAAAGCTGCCCGTGGTCATCGGCGAACTGACAGGCCCGTGGGTCGATGCGCCGCCGGAATGGGAACGGCTCCGCAAAGCCCAGGCAACCGTCGCCGCGAGGCCGGAGTTTGCCGGCACGGTCGCGTTCGCGCCGACGCGGAATTTCGTGCGCAAGCCGGAGGACTCGCCGAATCCCGGCCACGGACATCACGAGTTTGGCAATGCGGAGACGTATTTCCTCGTCGGCGATGCGCTGGGCAAGGCCATGCTCACGCTGCTGGAGAAGGATAAGGCCGCGCCGAAAAAAATGCTGCCGCTGGAGGGGGAGGTCTTCTCCGTGCAGGGGCACACTGCGTTTCTCATTCCGGGCAAAGCAGTGCCTAACGTAAACACGAAGCCGTGGGTGTGGTATGCGCCCACGCTGCAGGGGCTGCCAGGACCGGAGGAACGTTGGATGTTCGAGCAGTTTCGCGAGGCCGGCATTGCCGTCGCGGGCATCGATGTTGGCGAGTCCTGTGGAAGTCCTGACGGACGGGCCCTGTTCACAGCACTGTACGATGAACTCACCGCCAAACGGGGCCTGTCAAAAAAGCCCGTGCTGCTGGGGCGCAGCCGTGGCGGTTTAATGACACTCTGCTGGGCGGCGGAGAATGCGGACAAAACCGGCGGCTTCGCCGGCATCTATCCCGTGTGTAATTTGACGAGTTATCCCGGCATCGCAAAAGCCGCGCCCGCCTATCATTTGCAGCCTGACCAACTCACCGCCAAACTCACCGAACACAATCCCGTGGACCGCCTCGCCGCGCTCGCCAAAGCGGAGGTTCCCCTCTTTGCCATTCACGGCGACGTAGACGGGACCGTCCCGCTGGAAGCCAACTCAGGCCTGCTGAAATCCCGCTACGAAGCCCTCGGCGGCTCCATGGAACTCATCATCCCCAAAGGTCAGGGCCACAATATGTGGACCGGGTTTTTCCAGTGTGCCGAACTCGTCGCCTTCGTCAAAGCCAACGCCAAATGAATCTCCGCCTTGCCTCCCTCTCCCTGACCATTTCTCTGTGCGCTGCCCCCCCGCAGAGCCGCCGTGGTATGCTGAATTGAAGGCCTCCTATGAAAAGGGAAACCAATCCGGGACAAAACTCCCGCCGCCGCGGAGCGTGACTGGGGCAACGCTATTTTCGATCCCGCTCGCGTCCGCCCGAAGCATGCAGCGGAATGGAACAACCGGGTACCTTTCGTTACACTACGGCTGCAACTGTCGGGCTCTGACCATGGCAGAGGGGCGAATACGCGGAAAGGTCAGGTTCTGGGAGGTCAGGATGCCGGTAGCCGGAACGATCCCCCCGACCGGTGTCCATTGGCCGGTCCCGGTGTTGAGGGTCTCCAACTGATAGAAGCGGCCAGGAACCGAACCCCAGTTCACGGTGAAAGGGCGCTCCGTTGCGGTGAGTGTCAGAGGGCGCAACTCACGGCAATCGAACGATTGGAAGGAACGAAAGGCCCGGAATGAAATGTCATCCAACCAGCCCGGGCCGCCGTTGAGGGATCCGGATTGAGCGGGAGTGCCTGTTTGGAAGGTGGCATCCTCCAGAGGAAATACGGTTAGATTGCTGATCGTTTGCATTGATTCCACGAGCGTCAGCGGCGCGGCGCCTGCCAGGACGACGCGGCAGTACCATTGCAGCCCGGTAACGCGAATCAGGACACTGAGCCGGGTGGAGGCATTCGCCGTAAACGATGCCAGCGGAATGGTGATTGGATTCGCCTGGGGGCCGGACTGGAGTTGCCATGGCCCGGGACCGCCCGGAACCAGGCGGACGACGATGGGACCGAAGCCATTGCGATTCCACGAAAACGAACTGCCCGTGGGGCCGCACTGATAGCTGACCTCGGCTGATTTCGCCCAGGACGGCACCAGCTTCCTCCGGCTAAAGGTAGCGGAGTCACCTTGATTGGGCGCGTCAATCCTGCCCCCGGTTATTTGGGCATCGCCCATAAGACTGAGCTGCCAATTGGGATTGTGGTCGGATGGACCGGTAAACACCTGATCCTCGTCGAAGTCGGTGCCGCCTGCAACCGGGGTCCGGTAATACGTGCGTGATTGCTCGACCGTGTTGCCGGAACGGTCCATGGTCCGGATCGTGACCTGATGGGGACCGGCCTCATCCGATGGAGCCATATACCAGTTATTGGAGATCAGGCTCAAGTATTTCCACTCACCGTCGTCCACGCGATAGAATGTGGACTCCACGCGATCATTGTCAGTGACGGTGCCGGTAAAGTTTCCATTGGTGGAATTCACCGCACCATCGGCGGGAGAGCTCCACGTGATCACCGGAGGTTGACTGTCATTGATGGTGACGAGCACACTCACCGGCTGGAAATTGTAGCCGGCCGGGGCTGTCTGCCCTGCATTGTCGACAGCTTGCAAGGCATACCAGTGCCGCCGAATCGTGGGCGGATTGTCCGCGAAACTCGCCTGATAGGAACTGACGTTGGACAAACTGCGTGTCTGCACCTGAGTCCATGCACCGGGCCCGGATTGCCCTTCGGAACGGAAGAGCCTCAATGTTGTCAGGGTTTTGCCAGGCAGGGCCGTGACCGTGGCGGTGATGGTCGCTGGCTGGCCGGGAGCAATTACGGCGGGCGACACCGCAAGCTTATCCACAAGGGGACC
The DNA here is from genome assembly GCA_036262875.1 of Verrucomicrobiales bacterium. Classification (GTDB taxonomy): domain Bacteria; phylum Verrucomicrobiota; class Verrucomicrobiia; order Verrucomicrobiales; family V1-33; genus V1-33. Next base: position 341 of record DATAIE010000267.1, on the reverse strand, counting down.
GGGTGTAGCGACGGACACCGGCACCCGCATGTCGGCGATAATGGTTTCAAATGCATCAATGACCCCATTTCCATTGTAGTCCTGCACCAGACGAACGTAGAGGGTGTAACCGCCGGGAGGAGAGCTCAGAGGGAGATTGAAGTTCCGGGTAATGCTGCCCGTGCCGGCGGGAACGAGGCGGGACACCACATTCGGAAGATCAGTGATCGGGTCGGTGCCAGTACGGTGCAGGCTTGCATCAACGAGCACGGGCTGGCCGGCGGCACTTTGGGTCTTGTAGGTGACGACAAACGGGAATCCCGGCTGAAGAACACTGGAGGAAGCGGTGACGCCGGTCACAG
>DATAIE010000266.1:0-3296 GCA_036262875.1 Verrucomicrobiales bacterium | reverse complement strand
GGCTCACGGCGCTGGTGGCTCAGGCATTCATTCTCGCACCAGGGGACGCACACCGAAAGGATCCGGAAGTGACGAAGGCGTTCGAGTTCATCCGTAAAAACGCGCGGAAGGATGGTAGCATCCATTCGGGACGGATGAGTGTCTATAACACTTCGATTTGCCTCACTGCGTTGCTGCGAAACGGCGATCCAAAAGACAAGGCGATCATCGATGGCGCCCACCGGTTTTTGACCGGCGGGCAAACGAAGGGTTCACCTGGCGGCACGGCGGACGGCGGATTCGGTTACGAAGCCGGCGGCAAGGGCAGGGGATCGAAAGCGGACTTGGACAATACCGTCTTCACGCTGGAGGCGCTGAAGCTCTACAGTGAAATGCAGAAGTCCCAGGACCTTCCCGCGGGTCAACAACTGAACTGGAAGGCCGCCATCGATTTTGTTAGCCGCTGCCAGCAGCTTCCAGGCTCTAACAAACAAAAGTGGGTCAGCAATTCCCCCGATGAAAAAGGAGGGTTTGTTTATCAGCCGGACCCTGAGAGCGGCGACGGAAGCGGCGGCCCGCCGCGCAGCTACGGGACCATGACCTATGCCGGCCTGCTCAGTTTTATCTACGCGGACGTGAAGGCTGACGATGCCCGCGTCAAAGCGGCCAAAGACTGGATCGAACGCCACTACACCCTGGAGGAAAATCCGGGGCAGGGAGAGCAGGGACTCTACTACTACTATCATCTCATGGCCAAAGGTCTCACCGCCTCCGGCGTCAAGTCGCTCAAGACCAAAGACGGTAAAGCCGTCGACTGGAAAGCAGAACTGACGGCAAAGCTCATCTCCCTGCAAAAGCCCGACGGCTCCTGGTCGAGCGCAAATGGCCGCTGGATGGAGAAGGACCCCAATCTTGTGACGACCTACTGTCTGCTGGCACTGGATCAACTGGCAGCCGGGAAGTGAGGAGCACGCGCCCGGCGCGGCGGGATCCCAGTAGGGTAGCGGGGCGTTGTAAGCCGGCTGGGGCTTACGCACGAAAAGGACAAATCCTGCAAGCGAGGTCCCCGGGTCAGTGAAAAATGCAGCGCCGTGTGGCCGGAGGCTTTTGAGTGCGGCGCTGTGCGCCGCTTTCGGCGCGGCCTGTTGCCCGCGAACCGGATGACGCATCCCCGTCTTATCTCATTTTGCCGTGTGAGGACTTTGCTGCCGGAACATTATAAGCTCCCAGGTATCCGGTTTTTCCTCACTTGGCATTAGGATTTCCCCTGCTAAATCCCTTCTGTGCGTCTCCTTCTTTCCACGGCACTGATCCTTTCGACTGCGGTTTTCTGCCTCGCGCAGAAAAACATCCCGCTGCCTGAAGAGGACGGACCTCCGGAACTGCCCCTGGAACCTGAGAGGCCCCGTCCTTCTCTTCCTGCATCAGTTCCCGCGCCCGGGCTGCCGAAAATGGAAACAGGCCGCCAGTCGTTGCCGCCTCAGGGCACCGTCACTCCTGCCCCGAGAGTCAAACTGACGCCGCGCTCTCCGCTCGGCGAGGCTTCGGTTCAGGGAGGACAGTTCCGGGTGCACGGCAAAATCAAGGAGCAGCGCGACCGCCTGCTGGAAGAGGCGGAGTCGACACGCCGCCTGGTGGCGGCGGCGCTGCGATTCGATCCGGTGTTCACGTTCCCCATCGTATTGCAGATACGGGAGACCTCCGCACTCAGGCCGGGGCTGCCGCAGATTTGGTCGAATGTCTCACAAATTGAAGGCGGGTTCCGCTTTGAGGTTAATCTGGTGCCGCAGAATGGCTCCGTGCCGGGGCCGCTCCTGCGGGAGGAACTGGTGCGCTGCATTCTGGCCGAGATGATGCTGCGCGACCACGCGGGGGCAGACCTCAGTGGAAAGGATGTGCCGCCGCCGGACTGGCTGCTCTACGGTCTTCTGGAAATGATCGACTACCAGTCGCTCGGCCGCCCGAGCGAGATTTTTTCCACGGTGTTCCGCCTCGGTCACGTGCTCTCCGTGGATGATATTTTTTCGGCGAATCCGCGGACGATGGATTCCGTTTCGCGCACCATCTACCGGTCCTCGTGTTGCGGTCTGCTGCTCATGCTCATGGAGCAGCACAACGGGCCTGCAAGCCTGGCGGAACTCCTCAGGTCTCTCGCGCTCATGCCGGGGGACGATGCCTCGGCGATCGCCCGCGCCTTTCCGAAACTCTCCGGTTCCGGCAACAGTCTCGGCAAGTGGTGGAGTCTGCAACTGGCCACCATGGCTCAGCCGGGCCTTGACGAACTGCTGAGCACCCGGGAAACGGAAGCGGAACTGGTCAAGGCTTTGACCGTTCAACTCTCTCCTGAGGCTGCGTCCCCTCCTAAGCCGGCGAAGCAGGGCGCTCTCAGCAAGTTGTTCGGGAAAAAGAAAAAGGAGGAGCCGGCCCCGGACAAGAAGGTCGTGACCGCCCCGCCGGCGCAGGCGTCACCCTGTTCGATTGAGGAGTTTCCCACCCGGATTCTTCCGCGGAAGGATCGTGCCGGAATCCTTGCGCAGACGGAGTTGGCCCTGACACAACTCGCGATGCGGGCCCATCCTCTCTACCGTCCGGTGGTGGGGGAATATCTGTCACTGGTAAAATCCCTCACCGCTGGAAAACGGGAAAAGGAGGCAGCCGGCACGCTCGCCTCGCTGGCAAAACTGCGGAAAAATCTGAAGCGGGATATGGACTCCATCGAGGACTACGTCGACTGGTATGAGGCTACTCAAATGGAGGCGCTTTCCGGGGACTTCAGGGAATACCTGGATACTGCGGACGGTCTTGGCAAACCGCCGCCTCCCCGTCGCGATCCCATCTCGCGCTACATGAATTTGATGGAAAGCGAGTTTAAGATGGAAGAGTAGGTGCTCCGCCCGTGGCACTTCCAGACTTTTCCTCCTCTCAATGGCTGCTTGCCATCCTCGCCGGATTTTGTGCCGGATTTTCCAAAGCCGGCATGGCCGGACTGGGAATGCTGACCGTGATGATTATGGCTCACGTCATCAGAGGACCGGCGTCGAGCGGTGCCGTCCTGCCACTGCTTATTTTTGCCGATGTGATGGCGGCGGGAATTTTCCGTCAGGAGATTCTCTGGCCGCAGATCCGGAAACTCGCGCTTCCGATCCTGGCAGGGATCGCTGCCGGCTCCGTCGTGCTCTATTATCTGCCCCGGGACGCGTTTCCTCCGCTCGTCGGATGGATGGTGCTGGGTATGCTCTCCCTGCAGGCGGTGCGGCATTTCCGGCCCCGCCTCGCTGAAGGGCTGCCGCATTCGACATGGTTTCTCTGGACGGTGG
>DATAIE010000265.1:0-1848 GCA_036262875.1 Verrucomicrobiales bacterium | reverse complement strand
GGTGAACAGAGACTTTTCCTCCGCAGCGAACGCGGTGAGGGAAGCAGCGGCAAGAAGGAGGAGTATTCGCGGGCTCATGAGTTTTTGCAGTTGGCGGCACCAAGCTGGCTCCCTCACCAGCGCCGCCACAAGTTCCAATCTGCGTATTTCACGGAAGCCGGAGACCCGGTCCTATCCACCCAAAAACCCCAGCATCTGTTTTGCAAACACCGGCCCGGAGCCGGTCTCCTCGTGTTTGAAATAGACAAAAACATCACTCCACTGCGAAGCTTGGGCCTTCCCAAACTTCGCCCACCGTTTGAGATCCACTGCGGTGTAGTCCTCACGCCGCAGGCGCAGGTAACCGAAGTCCGCTGTCGAGACCGCCGGCGTGGCGAGATTCTCATCCTCCGCGAGACACAGGGCGGCATTGTGCGCGCGAAGGGCCTCGTAGACTTCGTCGGAAAACCACGACTCGTGCCGGAACTCAAACGCCGCCTTCAGGTCCCGCGGCAGGCTGCCGAGAAACTCCGTCAGCAGCGGCGCGTCTTTTTTGAACGTGGGCGGAAGCTGATACAGCACCACGCCGAGCTTTTCCCCCAGCGGACGGATCGCCTCCGCCAGGGCCTCCACCGTATCCAGGCAGCCGCGAAGTTTCGCAAAATGCGTGATGCGCTGCGGGGCTTTGAAACTGAACTTGAACCGCTCCGGCGTGGCGGCAGCCCAGGCTCCGATGGTCTTCTCGCCGGGAATCTGACGAAACGAATAGTTGATCTCCGTGCTCCCAAAGTGCTCCGCATAAAACGGCAGCATCGCGCGCTCCGGCATTTTTTCCGGATAGAATTTTCCCTTCCACTCCTTGTATTGAAAGCCCGAGGTGCCGGCCCAAAGTTTCATACCACCGACGCTGGAACAGAACGCGGCATTTTCCAGGGGGAAGGAATGCCGCAACATCTTCCCTTGAGAGAGGCGGGGAACGGGAGGTGATGCACGGCAAAGATGGCACCATCCCGTTTAGATTTCCGCCTCGACGCCCAGGCTCCGGACAGCCGCGCCCGCGCGGCCACGTTTCGCACACTGCACAACGAAGTGCGCACGCCTCTCTTTATGCCGGTGGGCACGCAGGCGACGGTGAAGGCGCAACTGCCGGAAACTCTGGAGGCCGCGGGCTCGCAAATCCTCCTCGCGAATACCTATCACCTCCTGCTCCGGCCCGGCACGGAGGTTTTTGAAAAACTCGGCGGGATCCACGGCTTCATGCGCTGGAACAAGTCTGTCCTCACCGACTCCGGCGGCTATCAGATTTTCTCGCTGCCTCACTCGCGCGCGATGAGTGAGGAGGGTGCCGTGTTTCAAAGTTACGTGGACGGTAAGACCATTCTCTTGAGCCCTGAACTGAGCATCGGCGCGCAACGGGCGATCGGCAGCGATATCATGATGGTGCTGGACCAGTGCATCCCCTCCACCGCAGATGAGGCGGCGGCACGGCGGGCGATGGAAATCACCCACCGCTGGGCGGGCCGCAGCCTCGCCGCACGCGGGGATTCCCCGCAGTCGCTTTTCGCCATCGTGCAGGGCGCGCTCTATCCAGCGTTGCGGAAAGAAAGCGCGGAGAGCCTCACCCGGACACCGTTCGACGGCTTTGCCATTGGCGGGCTGGCCGTGGGCGAAGAGAAGGCGCAGCGCGAGGACATCTGTGAATTCACCGCCGGCCTCCTGCCTGCCGACAGGCCGCGCTATCTCATGGGCGTAGGCACGCCGCTGGACCTGCTGGAGGCCGTACACCGCGGCGTGGATATGTTTGACTGCATCATCCCCACACAACTGGCGAAACGCGGCTCCGTCTTCACCTCGCGCGGGCTCATCCAG
>DATAIE010000264.1:0-1654 GCA_036262875.1 Verrucomicrobiales bacterium | reverse complement strand
AACTCATCGAGCAGAAGGTGGAAATCCATGCGAACTGTAAAGTCACCGGCGTGACGGACCATGACGTCACGCTCAGCGATGGGACGACGGTGCCGACCAATACGTTGGTCTGGACTGCCGGTACCCGCCCGCACGCCCTCTTGGACACGTTGCCCTGTTTGAAAATGAAGGGCCGGGTCCTCGTCAATGAGTACCTGCAAATACCCGAGTGGCATGGCCTCTGGGACTTCGGCGATTGCGCGCTCGTGCCGGATCGCAAGACCGGAGCCTTCCACCCGCCGACTGCGCAACATGCGCTGCGTGAAGGGAGAGCCGCAGCGCAGAATATTTTGGCCACCGTTCGAGGGGGCCCGATGAAACCGTTTCTCTACTCGACGCTCGGACTCCTGGCTCCCATCGGAAAACGGACCGGCGTCGCGAACATTCTCGGCCAGAACTTCTCCGGCTTCATCGCCTGGTGGCTGTGGCGGACGATCTATTTGATGAAGCTGCCTCGCTTTGAAAAGAAACTGCACGTGGCCTTGAATTGGACCCTGGATGTGCTCTTTTCGAAGGATCTGGCTCACTTTCGAACGAAGCGCTCCCGCATCCCGCATGCGACGGCAAACCGGCAGAAATCTACCGAATCCTTCACGCCACTCATCAGCAATCGCCACCCGGACTTCGGACTACCGGCAACTGAGGACGAAGCCTCACTCAGATCTCCGCGATACGGCTTGGGCCCCGATCGGAACTCCGCCATAGAGAGACAGCCGTGAGGTTGAACTTCTTTAAGTTGTTCTTTGGTAAGAGATACTGGAACGATGATGTAACACAACACCGGCGGAAACAATCTGAATAAATGTCACAAGGAGGGACGAAAACCACGGCGACCCATAGCCCGAGCGGATCAGGCGATCAGCGTCACCGGCGTATGGCCGCAACGCGAGGACGCCCGGCTCAAGAGGCTGTTACGCGAACGGATCTTGGAACTCAACAGTAATGAAGAGGTATGGGCGTGACCGGCATATTCAGCTACCTTGGCCGGTGGAACGAGCCGATGTGCAGCGGGTCGAGTGCGCTGTAACGGCGAGATATCCTATTTAGTCCACATAAATGGTCCCACTGACTCGGATATCCTTGTGCTTGGGACAAAAGAACTGATACCGAGCCCCCAGGTTTTCCTCACCGACCAACCCGCGCGGCGCCACCTGGACTTTCTTCGTCTCTCCAGCCTTCACCTGGATATGAAGCGGCACCGGGATGCTTCTGGGGCAGCCCTCCTGATTCAGGATCCAACTTTATCTCGGGGATCGCCTCCTCTTCGGGCACCAGCATGGAAAGCCCCTCTACCGCGAACTCGTGGTCGATGCCGGTTGGGTTCTGGACCACAAACCATAAGGGTTCATTGAGATCTTCTTTCTGGTCAATGACCACGGTAGGAGGGAGCCAGATTTCCGTTTCCCCCATTTCGAAAACACCCTTCCCCTTATCCAGTTCCTGGGCGGCAAACCGGAACTCTTTGGCCCCAGCCCCCTCGGATAGACCAAACAAACCGGCACCCAGTGCAAGCGCGCCGATCAGACACAGCCAGGGGAAAATCGGCAAGAGTCCCTTGTTTCTCATGATACTCACCATCCTTCGTCAGTGCGCCATGCGGACTATCGCGTTACTG
>DATAIE010000263.1:0-5726 GCA_036262875.1 Verrucomicrobiales bacterium | reverse complement strand
CCCCGGCGGCGGGTGATCAGCCCGGCTCCATCGGCGACAACTCCATTTATACGGAAGTCCCCGCTGGAACGAAATCCGCCTGCGTCCAACTGGAGTTCAGCGACGGCACCAAAACCGAAAAGAAGACCTATCAGAAGCTGTAACCGCGGGCGGCTCTATATCCACCGCACACAGAATACCGGGGGAAGTTCCGCACTTAAGCGGGACCATGATTCACAGGCGTCCTCGCTGATCCAGAGCGAGCCGGTGGTGGAGCCCATCACGAGGCGCTGACCGCTGCTGTCCACCTCCAGTGAGTGACGGTAAACGAGGTGCCACGCATCCTCTGAGGGCAGCCCCTCGCCGAAACTCTCGAACGTGCGTCCCCCGTCCCGCGTACGGCTGACGGTGACACGCCCTCCACAGGGAATGCGTTTTTCATCACTCACGGCAGGCACCAGCCAGGCGGTGTCCGGCTCGCAGGGATGGACGGCGACGGCGAATCCGAAATCCGAGGGAGCGACCTCGATCTTTTGCCAGGTCACGCCTCCGTTGCTGGAACGGAAGACGCCGCTGTGATGCTGGATCCACATGATGTCCGGTGCGGCAGGGCAGGCGACCATCCGGTGAGGGTCCTGCACGCCCGGTTCCTCCTGCTTCTCGGGTGGCATGTAGCCGGCCAGCAGGCCCTTGCCCAGCAGGCTCCAGGATTCCCCGCCATCCTCCGTCCGCCACACGCCGCCGCAGGAGACCGCAATGGTGACCTGTTTTGAATTCTGCGGATGAACGCAGATGGAGTGAATGCCGGGATGATCATACCCTCCCCCAAACCATCCCGCGCGCTCGGGCCGGTCCCACAGGGAGCGAACCAGCGACCACGAGGCACCGTGGTCCTCCGACTTAAAAAGGCCGCCGGGAATCGTGCCGCACCAGAGCACTCCTGGTTCGTCCGCTCCCCCCGCTTCCAGGGACCAGACCAGTTCCAGAGACCATGGCACCTCCGTGCCGCGCATCGGATCGAGTACCGGCGTCACATCTTCGGGCTTTGGCGGATAGGCCGGTGCGGGCAGTTCCTCCCATGTCGCTCCGCCGTCGCGCGACCGGTGCATTTTGCTCCCGAAATGACCGTGGTCCACCGCTGCATACAGGGAGCCGTCACGACGATCAGGCAGCACCATGGGAACGCGCACCCCTTCAAAGGCGCGGTGAGCCACCCTCCATCCGCTCCCGGATTTTTCGTAAACGAAGAGACCCTTGCGGGTGCCGGTGAGAAAGCGGTCACTCATGTTAGGAGATCGGTGGAAGTTGAAAGTTGAAAGTTGAATTTCGAAAACGCCCGTCAGCCGCCGGAGAGCGCCTGGAGCAGGAAGATCTCCGAGCCGGACTGCACAGGATCGGACTGTGCCTTGCGATCCGTGAGAGGCTGGCCGTCGAGGAAGATGGTAACGTGCTTCCGCACCGCACCCTGATCGTCCAGAATATATCCGCGAAGAACCGGAGTCGCGGCGAACGCGTTTTGCAGGACCTCGCGCACCGTGCTGCCCGCCATCACGCCTCCGGAAGCCGGGCAAACGTGCATCAGTGAGGGCGCGAGAGTGACACGGGGCATACCGCGCACAGTTAACAATACTCCCCTCCGGCTGGCAAGCGTCCGGGCGGAGTTGCTTTTACATTTCCGCCGTTATCGACCGGAGAAAGGCCTTGTGCGCACCGACCCGGTCCGCCAGCGAAAACTCTGAAGGTGTCTCGAATGTCAGGGTGCTTTTTGTGTTGTGCATGAAGAGCGCGATCGCTTCCGGGAGTCCCGGCAACTCGGGCACCTTTTTCCGGCGGATCACTGCATTTTTAGCCGGACGCCCTTCGATGACGGGCCGCGGGTCGCGGGGGATGATGCCCTCGCAGGCGCGCATGGCTGTTTCGGCAATGCAAAGCCGCGGGTTCCGGTACAGCTCATAACAATAGAGCCCCTGCGCGTCGTAGTCCTCATGCAGGCAGGCACCCACGGTGAATTTCATTTCACCGATGCACTTCCACCACGCCTTGATGTGCGGATGGCTGGCGTCATGAAAGCGGCGGTTGAGATCGATATGACGGTGATCGGTGCGGGTGTTCAGGGTAAGGCCCGCGGGATTGAATATCGGAAACAGCGCGACCGGCACACGGCGAAGAAAGGCGATGTTCTCCTCCGCCCATTCCAGCAGGCCCGAGGGCCCCGCCGCTTCGTCTCCGTGCACACCGGCGGAGGCGTAGAGGCGCGATCCCTCTGTCCCCGGCGTATGCACGAAGACCACTGGAAACCCGCCGGAAATGCAGGCCGTCTTGAACTCCAGTTGCGCCGCCGCGGCCACAGCCTCCCAGCGTTTCAGCAGAAACGGCACATCGTGGCAGCGGTGACTGCGCAGGAAGTCGGCGTGCTTCATCAGGCGGCGCGGAAGTGAACTCCTTCGCCCTGTCAGGGAATCAGTTCCTTCACTGCCTCCCGTTCCTCTTTCAATTCATTGATCGTGGCATCGATCTTGCCTTGGCCGAACGCGCCGTGTTCCAGACCCTGCACGATCTCCACTTTCTTTCCGTCCGTCCGAACCGGGAAGCCCACGATCAGACCCTTCTCAATCCCATAGCTGCCGTCTGAGGGCACACACACACTCGTCCAGTCACCGGACGGGGTGGGAGTCGTCAGGCTGCGCACGGTGTCCACCACGGCATTGGCGGCGCTGGCGGCACTGCTGGAGCCGCGGGCTTTGATGATCGCCGCTCCCCGCTGCTGCACGGTGGAAATGAACTCGCCCTCCAGCCAGGCCTGATCGCTGATGACCTCAGTCACCGGTTTGCCGCCGATTTTTGCGTGAGTGAAATCAGGATATTGCGTGGAGGAGTGATTCCCCCAGATGGCCATGTTCGTCACTTCGCTGGAATGCCGTCCGGCTTTGGCGGCCAGTTGGCTTTTGGCACGGTTTTCATCCAGGCGGGTCATCGCGAACCAGCGGTCCGCCGGCAAATCAGGAGCATTGCTCATCGCGATCAGGCAGTTCGTGTTGCAGGGATTGCCCACCACGAGCACGCGGGCGTCAGATGCCGCATTGCGCGCGATGGCCTGGCCCTGACCGATGAAGATCTTTCCGTTGATGTTGAGCAGGTCTTTCCGCTCCATCCCGGCCTTGCGGGGTACGCTTCCCACCAGCAGCGCCCAGTTTACGCCGCGGAAGGCCTCATCCATGTTCGCTGTCGGCACCACCCCCTGGAGCAGGGGAAACGCGCAGTCATCGAGTTCCATCACCACCCCTTGCAGCGTGGGAAGAGCCGGCTCGATTTCCAGCAGGTGCAGGATCACCGGCTGATCCGGTCCGAACATGGAGCCGGAGGCAATACGGAAGAGGAGAGAGTAGCCGATCTGGCCGGCTGCACCGGTAACTGCCACGCGAATAGGGTCTTTCATAAGGGAATGGGAATGTGGGAGGGAATATGCTGAACGCGGTTTCTGACACGGAGGCGCGCGTCGGGCAAGAGATGGTTTTGTGGAAGCCTCGCATTCTCAATCCTCCGGCATCGGTCCCGGGCCCGGGTTACAGAAAAACTCCCGCGCCCGGGCTGATCGGCGCGGGCGGGCCGGGTTCGTATCATCCAAAATTAACATTTTAGGAGTCAAGCGTTGACGCGTGACGAAAACTTTTCGTATAATGCCTCGCATGACGAGATTTCTCCCCTCCCTCCTGGGTTTTTCCCTCCTGATTTCAGGTGCTCTCCCGGCCTTTGCGGCCCCCGTAATTACAGAATTTCTGGCTGTTAACAGTACGGGCATTCGAGACAACGAGGGAAACCGCCAGGCGTGGATTGAAATCTTCAATCCAGGCACCACGACCGTGAATCTGGGCGGCTACACCCTGACAAACAATGCCGCGCAGCCCACGCTGTATACCATTCCGTCCAGTTATAACGTTCCCGCCGGTTCCTACACTCTGATCTTCGCCAGCGGCTTGAATCGTGCAACACTGGGCAATCCGCTGCACACAAACTTCACCCTGTCGGCGGGTGGGGGCGGATACCTGGGGTTGTTCGCCCCCGGTGCGACCACCACGGCGGTTTCGGAATATGTGGGCTATCCGGCGCAGACGGCCAATGTCTCCTACGGTGTAATTAGCAACTTCCCGGGGGCCGCCAGGGATTTCTTCCATGTTCCAACTCCCCAGGCCGCCAATAACTCAGACGTCCAGCGGGCAGAGAAAGTGGATTTCTCACTCTCCAGCCGCACTTTCAATCAAGGCGGGCAGTTGTCTCTCACCCTCAGTACGCCTTCCGGCGGAGGAAGTATCCGCTATACCACCGACCGAACCGAGCCCACGTCAAGTTCCACTCTTTATACCGGTCCAATCACCATAAACTACAGCGTTCGCATCCGGGCGCGGAACTTTGTCGCGGGGTTGCCTGACAGCAAGGTAACAAGCGAGACCTATCTCGAGCTGGACCCGGCAGCTCAGACCTTCACGTCCAATGTGCCTATCATGATTTTGCACAGTTGGGGCAGCGGACATCCCAGCACCGCGGCTCCGGCGCAGGGGCAGCCAGAGGACAGCAAGCTGGCCTCCTGGTTCGTTTTTGAGCCCAAGGCCCCTGACAATCTGGCGCGCATGACCAATCTGCCGGACCTTGCCACGCCGGCCTATTTTGAGCGTCGCGGGTCCAGCACTTTCGGCGAAGTTAAATACTCGATGACCATGGGCGCTCTCGACGAAGATTATCAGGGCACCGATGTCTCCCCGCTCGGGTTTGCCTCGAACGATGACTTCGTTTTGAATGCTCCCTACACGTTTGACCGTTCTCTGGTGCATAACGATCTGATCTACCGCCTCAGCAATGAGGTTGGCCGGTATGCAGTCCGTACTCAGCACTGCGAGCTTTTCACCAGCGTGGCCAACGATGTGGCCGCCTCCGGCAACATCCCTGCCTACGGGCGCATCAATGGAGCGCCCACCGGCGCAGACTACTACGGAGTCTACAGTTTCCAGGATAAGATCAGCCGCGGCAAAAACCGGGTCGATGTCGAAAAGATAGGCCCCGAGGACAACACCGCTCCGGCTGTGCAGGGCGGCTATCTTTTTAAGATTGACCGTCTGGACACGGGCGATGCCGGCGTCGCGGGGGGCGGTCGCAGCGTGGGACTCGTTTATCCAAAGGAGTTTGCCACCTACCCGGCTCACCTCGCCGTGGCCACTGCTCAACAGAAGGCCTATTTGGGCGGCGTGCTGAACACGATGTATGCGTCCTGCACATCGGCCAATTTCATGAATCCGGCCACAGGCTATCAGGCCTATCTGGACGTGCCCGCGGCCATTGACCATTGGATTCTCAGCGTCATCCCCAAGAGTGCCGACGCCTTCCGCCTCAGCGGCTATTGGTCCAAGTCCCGCACCGGTAAACTGGTCATGGGTCCCATCTTTGACTTCGACCGTGGAGAGGGATCCACGGACGGCCGCGATTTGAATCCCAATACCTGGCGCGGGGACAACGGAGATTTGGGCACGGATTACTTCCACAACGCCTCGATCTACAGTCCTAATTATTTCCACTACATGTTCCAGGATCCGAATTTCTGGCAGGCGTTGATCGACCGGTATAATGAGATGAGGCAGGGGAATTTGAGCACCGCCCACGTCATGGCCGTCATCGACGAGTATATCGCCCAGTTGGATCCGGGGGATGCCGCCAGCACCCCTGCGAAGCGCAATTTTCAAAAGTTTGCCCCCAACGGA
>DATAIE010000262.1:0-8860 GCA_036262875.1 Verrucomicrobiales bacterium | reverse complement strand
AACTCATGAACCGCCGCTCCTTTGCCTGTGCCTCCCTGATTCTCCCAGTGACGTCGCAAGGCGGCACGATCCCTCAGCACTACGACTACAGCTACCAGTTCTACGACGAAGGCAGTGACCGCATCCAGATCGAATCGCACTACTTTCGCGGGAGTCTCCAGTTGGACAACGAAACGACCTTTCGTTTCCAATGGCTGAGAGACGGCATCAGCGGCGCCTCCCCTACGGGTGCGCTGCCGGGGAGCACGCAGCCGTTTCTGGCAAATCTGGAGGACGTTCGCTACGGTGTCCTGGGGGCGATATCGAGGAAGTTCGGCGACCACCTCGTGGAACTCGAAGTCTCGCGCAGCAGCGAGAGCGACTACCTTTCCTACGGTTATGCCCTCAAGGACGTATGGGAAATCAACGAGAAGAACACGGCCATCACGTTTGGCATCAACTACCTCGACGACAAGATCAAGGTGCCGATCCTCGGCACTCGCTATAAGGACAGCGTGGATTTATTCCTGGGGTTGAATCAAACGCTGGACAAAAACACGGTGGTCTTTGCCAGTTACACCCTCGGCTACAGCGACGGCTACCTCAACGATCCCTATAAGGCGGTCCAGCGAACGGACATCGTTTCGGTACCGGACGGAGCGGGCGGCACCATCGACTTTCCCGTGGACAATCTCTACCGCGAGAACCGGCCGGACAGCCGGCTCCGCCAGGTGATTCAGGTTGGCGGTCGCCATTACTTCGATCCTGTGAAGGGCGCGCTGAATGCCGTTTACCGCTTTGGGCATGATGATTTCGGAGTGAATTCGCACACCTTCCAACTGGAGTGGCGTCAATCCATCGGCACGCGGCTGGAGGTCACACCCTTCTTCCGTTACTATCACCAATCCGAGGCGGACTTTTTCATGCGCACAATCGACGGCCTGCCGATCGATACGCCGGCGAATGATCCGGACGGCTCCGGTCTGAATTATTCGTCCGACTACCGGCTCTCCAGTTTCGACGCGATCAGCGGCGGGGTGCGTCTGCGCTACAAGATCAATGACACCTTTTCCGCCACCGCAGCGTACGAACGCTACGAAATGACCGGCAGCGGCGGTGCCGGGCGCACGGCTCCGGAACAGGCCTACATTGACGCCAACATGTGGACGTTCGGCATCTCCGCGGAATTCTGATTTCTCCCGTCAATGACCGCCGAAGTGGAAATCCCCGTTCTTCCGCCCGACGCCCATGGTGTCCGGAAACTGGAGTTCCGTGCCCTGGGGACCCACTGCATTATTCAATTCCGGCAGCACGATGAGCGCGCGGCGCTGATGTTTGCAGCGGAGGCGCTGGGCTGGCTCGGCGAATTTGAGGCGAAGTTTTCCCGGTTTCGTCCGGATTCCCTTGTCTCGCGGGTGAATGCCGCCGCCGGTCGCGAATGGGTGAAGGTGGATGCGGAAATGGAGCGCCTGCTCGACATCGCCGAGGGCCTCTACAACCTGACGGACGGAATCCTCGACGCCACCATGCTGCCTCTGATGCGCGTGTGGGACTGGAAAACGGTGCATGAAAAACTGCCGGAGGCTGCCGAAGTAAAACGGGCGCTCGCGCTCACCGGATGGCGCAAAGTGCAGCGCCGCCCCGGTGGGGTCTTTTTGCCACAGGAGGGCATGGGTCTGGATTTCGGAGGTTTCGGCAAAGAGCTCGCAGTGGACAGACTCACCCAAATGGCCCGCGCACGGGGGATCAAGGACGCGCTGATCGATTTGGGGCGGGACATCTTCGCCCTGGGCGGGAACGGCGTACATCCTTTCTGGCATATCGGGATGGAGGATGCGCGAAAGCCCGGCACCTGCTGGGGAGGGCTGGCGCTGTCGGAGCGGGCTGTTTCCTCATCGGGCGACTATGCCCGTTTTTTCATTCACGACGGCGTGCGCTATGGACATATTCTCGATCCCCGCACCGGCTGGCCGGTCACCAGCGGGATGCGGAGCGTGACCGTCGTTTCCAGAAGCTGTCTGGAGGCCGGGGTCTACAGCACGGCGGTATTCGTTTTAGGAGCGAGGGATGGCATCGCATTTGCCTCCAAATCCCAGGGCGTGGAAGTCTGCGCACAAAGCGAGCATGGCTTCGACACCACCAGGGACTTCGCCCGCTGGCAGGTCAAGGCCGCCTGACACTCCACCGTTCAGTAAATCTCTCAGTTATCCAACGTCGAAGCACACACTCCTCTATGAAATCCGCCCCCCGTCTTCTTCTTTGCGGCCTCCTTGCCTGCTCCATGGCCAGTTGCTCGGAAAAGCTCTGCCGCATCAAACCCTATGAGCGCGGAGTGCTCGCCAAAAACGTCATGGCGGATTCGCCCGATCCTCTTCTGGCCGCCATGACCGAGCATGCCTACTTCTCCCGCGAAGCCACCTCCGGAGGCGGCGGCGTGGGCGGAGGTGGCTGCGGCTGCAACTGATCTCCTGTCCAAACGGCCAATGTTATGAGCCTCTCCCCGCTTTCGCGGCTCACAAGCCGCGGCGTCCCGCAGCGCATCAGCTCTCTGTTGATGCTCCTGCAACGTTCGCCTCTGGTCAGCCTGCTGCCGGAGGCACGGGTGATTTCCACTTCCGGATTTTCCAGCGTACTGGCATGGACGGTCACCGCCGTCGCCGGCCTGGGGGCATTCGACTCCGTCTCCGGGGCGAGCACGGTTTCTCAAACCTCGCCTAATCCAAACTCGACTGTCGTCAACGGAACCGGAGGACAATCGCTCGTCTTTCTTTTCAGCTTCGGGGGCACCGATATCCCGGACCATTTTGAAGTCCTCGGCACGCTGCCTCCCGGGCTTGTCCAAAGTCATCTGACTCTGTCCAAACAGGATTTCATTACCGGCGTGCCGCGTGCGTCAGGGAGTTTCCCGATCACGGTCAAGGCGTGGCGGGATGCGGCTCAGGCGCTGGATTCCACGTCGACCAATTTTACGCTCGTGCTCGCGGCACCGCCCGTTCCCTCCATCAGCGTTCAGCCCGCGGGAGCCACCTCCACCACCGGCGGGATGGTGAGCATGTCCGCCACGCAGACCAGCGGCTATGATTTCACCTGGAAAAAAGGAGGCACACCACTGCCCGCAGGGGAAACCCTGCTCGTCAGCAAAACCACACCGAGGAAATGGATAGCGCCTGTGAGCGATCCCGGCGCGGGATGGCGCAGCGGGGCGGCGTTTGCAGACACGGCATGGACGAGTGTCCTGGGAGGCATCGGCTACGATACCAATCCCAGTCCCGTAAACTACGTTCCCTTGATCGCCGCTGGCGGCACCGTGGCGACGGGCAAGGTGTCGGCGCTTGTGCGCATTCCGTTCACGCTCACCAGTCACGCGGCTCTGAGTTTTCTTAAGTTCCGCTTCCAGTGCGACGACGGTTACGTGGCGTGGCTCAACGGCACGGAGATCGGATCGTTGAATAAACCCGCCGGTCTTGCGTGGAACAGCGCCGCCAGCAATACTACCGATGACAATCTCGCCACCAGTCTGCGGGAGATCGACATCACGCCCCAACTCGGATTGCTTCGTGCCGGTGAGAACCTTCTCGCCGTCCAGGCGCTGAATACGGCCTCATCCTCCGACTTCCTTTTCAACTGTGAACTGGCCGCGGGGATCAATACCCTCAACTCCCCGCGTCTCATCCTCTCCGGCATTCAACCCTCCGACGCAGGCGACTACACGCTTACCGTCACCAATACGACCGGTTCGACCACCAGCAATCCGGCGGCCCTGATATTGCCTCCCGCCATCGACACCCAGCCGGCTTCCCTTTCCATCAACACCGGTGCCTCAACCCAACTCAGTGTAACGGCATCCATCTCCCCGCCCTTCACCTATCAGTGGTATCGCGGAACCTCCGGCGATACGACAGATCCCGTGACGGGAGCCACCGACTCCGCCTTCACGACTCCGCCGCTGACGGCCACTACGACTTACTGGGTGCGCGTCACCAATCCAGCGGGCCATATCGACTCCGGTGCGGCCACGGTCACGGTGACAGCCGCTGATCCCTTTACTGTGTGGAAAGCGGCGCGGTTCTCCGCGGCGGATGCGGCCAATACCGGCATTTCCGGCCCCGCAGCCGATCCGGACCAGGATGGCTTGACCAATGAGCAGGAGTACATCTTAGGCACCCTGCCCACTGGAATCGATACTACGGTCGCTCCCTCCATTAGTCTCGTCGATGGAGCGCCGGCGCTCTCCTTTACTGCTCATGCCGCCACCGGAGAAGGCTACTCCGGGCGCTCGCGTCTTTATACGGTGGAGTCCGCGGGGAATGTCGAAGACGCATCATGGACTCCCCTGCCTGGATTCATCGACATTGCCGGCAATGATCAGACCGTCACTGTTCCCCTCCCGCCGGACGGCCCGCGGAGTTTTTTACGGTTAAGAGTTCGGCTGACACCTTGAGATGGGAAGTTGATTGAAGGGGTGAAAGGTTATAAATTTCACCGCATTCCTCCCGCGGCCATGTATTCCGACCTTCCCTTCTGTTTTTTCTTTCGCCGTCGCCGTCAAGGACTTCCGGCTCGAATGAGTTCGCTGCTCATGATGCTGCAGCGCTCGCCGGTGCTGCCGCTGCTGCCGGAGGCCCGTGTGATTTCCACTTCGGGTTTCGGCGAGGTTCTGAAATGGTCCGTTGCGGCGATTGCCGGTCTTGGCGGCTATGACTCCGTCACGGGTGCCTCTGCCGTGACACAACTCGCGCCGTCTCCTGGATCGTTCACGGTGAACGTGGTCGCTGGCGATCCGCTCACCTTTGCCTTCCAGCTGACCGGCGAAACCTACGTCCCCGCGCTGTTCGAAGTTCAGGGAACGCTCCCGGCGGGCTTGGTCCAGACAGGGACGGAAAACAGCACAGTGGATTCGATCACCGGCACTCCCACGGAGGCGGGGGTATTTCCGGTCACGCTGATCGCATGGGAAACGCCTGCCATGAGCGGGTTTTCCGCCCGCAGTCCCTATACCATCAACGTGTCCCTGCCGCCGGTTCCTTCGATCAATTCTCATCCAGTGGCAGGCAATTTCTCTACCGGGGCTTTCGTCAGCCTCGCGCTCGGACAAGCCAATGGAAAGGCTTTCACCTGGAAATTGAATGATGAAGCACTGCCGGCCTCCGAAACGGTGCTGGTAGAGAAAACGGCCCCCCGGAAGTTCATCGTGGCACCGGCGACCAATCCCGGAGATGGATGGCGCAGCGGGGCGGATTTTAATGACAGTTCGTGGACGAGTGTCTCCGGCGGTATTGGTTACGACAACGAACCGATCGTTAACAATTATCTGCCTCACATTGCTGACGGCGGTAATACAGGCTCTGCGATGTCCGGCAGTGGCAAGCCGGTGGCGGCACACGTGAGAATCCCGTTCACTGTCTCCGGTCCGCATACGTTGAGTTACCTGAAACTCCGGGTGCAGTGCGACGATGGCTTTGTCGCATGGCTCAACGGCACTGAATTGTCGTCTCCGCAAAACAAACCCGCCTCGTTCCAATGGAACAGCGCGGCCTCCGCCGACGCCGTCGACAGTACCGCCATCACCTTTCGCGAGATCGATATCTCCCAGCATCTCGGACTGCTCCGTGCAGGAGAGAATCTGCTGGCCGTCCAGGCGATGAACCGCACGAACTCATCGCCTGATTTTCTGTTCAACTGCGAACTCGCCGCCGGCATCAATGCGACCAATTCCCCCCGCCTTCTCCTCACCAGTTTTCAGATGAGTGATGCCGGCACCTATACGGTCACAGCCTCCAATCTTGCCGGCTCCGTCACCAGCAATCCCGCGGCAGTGCTCCTCCTGCCTCAAATTACAGGTCAGCCGGAATCGATGACGATTCCCTCCGGCACCAGCGCAGAACTGCACGTGACTGCCTCCGGCAGTCCGCCGTTCACCTTCCAGTGGTATCGCGGCAATTCAGGCGACACCGCCAATCCGGTCGCCGGGGCGGCGGATGAAACATTCACCACGCCAAATCTGACGGCGAACACCACCTACTGGGTACGGGTGACCAGTCCCGCTGGAACGGTGGATTCCGGCACGGCCACGATCACCGTCGTCAATGCTCCGCCTTCCATCACCACTCAGCCGGCTTCCACTGCCATCAACAACGGAGCGACGGCGCAACTGAGCGTCGCCGCCACCGGCACGCCTCCCTTCACCTATCAATGGTACCGCGGAGCCAGCGGCGATATTTCCGCTCCGGTCGATGGAGCCACTCTTGCCTCTTTCACTACCCCTGCCCTGACGGCCACCACCAGCTATTGGGTGCGCGTCACCAATGTTCTAAACAGTGTAGATTCAAACACCGCCGTCGTGTCCGTCAATGCCCCGGCGAATCCCTACACCGCGTGGAGGAACGATCAATTTTCGCCGGAACAGTCATTGAACGAAGCCATCGCCGGCACCACGGCTGATCCGGACGGTGACGGCCTGACGAACGAAGAGGAGTATATCTTCGGCACGCTGCCGCTCACCGCTACGGAATCGCTCACACCGGTGATTACCACCACTGGAACGCAGACGACGCTGACTTTTACCGCCGTTCGCTCCACCGGTCCTGGATATGACGGACGCAGCCGTCTCTACACCATCGAGAGCGCTGCCAGTGCGGAAGCCGGCCCGTGGGTGGCCGTGGAGGACTTTACGGACATCACCGGAACCGGTCAGACTGTGACCTTCAATCCGGCCCAGGATGGCACGCGGAAATTCTTTCGGCTCAAGGTTCGTCTTTCGCCGTAAAGGCTGCTTTCCCGCGCCTCCACCCTCAAGAGGCTATCTCCATTTCATCCTCCAGCTCAGGCACCAATCTTCGCAAGGCGGCCACCAAATCCCCCTCCCAATCCTGCCAACGAACGATTCCGCCTGATTTCAACTCAATTGCAACTTCGTCGTGGATCATTTCGGCTAAAATGTGCCAGTTGGATATTTCACTGCGCCTAATGGAACCAAACTCCCCGCGGCGCAGATTTATTATTTCCTCATCTCCAACGATTGAATAATTGGGTCGACCGAATCGGTTTTTCAGCCAGGAAAGAACTCTCATACCTCGTATGGACTCGTGCTAAGGCTCCTTTCCATTCTCCCGCGCGGCACGGGCGAGGACTCTGCTGATGAACGGGAAGAACTGTTTCTTCCGGCTGACAATGCCGTCCATTTCAAACCGGTCCGGACCGAGCGGGGGAAAATCGATCTCCTCCACCACGGCGCGGCTGCCCGCGGTTAGCAGGACGCTGTAGTGCCTTGTGATATCCGTCACGATGAGGCAGGCAAATTCGCACTCCCGCGCTGCGAGGATGGAATCGAGCCCCCGGCGCAGTTCCTCCGTACGGGAGGGCAGATCATCCAATCCGAGCTCCTCAATTTGACTGATGCTGATATGCCAGCCGTGCTCGGTGAATTCTTTGCGGTCCGTATTGAGAATCGTTTCCACCGGTGCAGAGCGCAGCAGTGATCCGGCGGCGAAAAATTCCCGCGCGAAATCATCGACGCTGATGTCCGCCTGTTCTGCGAGCCAGGACAGCATGTCGCTGTCCATCGTGCGGGCCGTGGGCGACGTCAGCTTGAGAGTATCACTCACAATCCCTGCACACAGACAAAGAGCCACTCCCGGCGAGGGCCGTTCGCCCTGCATCTGAAAGAGCTGGGCCACGATGGTGGAGGTGGATCCCACCGGTTCATTGATAAAACGGATCGGTTCCCGTGAAACCAAATCTCCCCCCAGGCGGTGGTGATCGATGACCTCCAGAATGGCGGCATCGTGCGCTCCCGGCACGGCCTGGGAAAGTTCGTTATGATCCACCAGCACCAGGCGCTGGCGCGGCGGGTCGAGCAGGTCACTCTTTGAAAATACGCCCATCAACTGCCCGCTCTCCTCGCGGACGACCGGGAAAAGCGGCTGCGCGGAGTGCAGGATTTCCTGACGGATATTGTGCAGATGCACCCGGGCCCCGTAGCTTTTGAAATCGCGGTCCACCGCCTCGGCGATGCGCCGCGAACACCGGATGAGCTGGGTGGTGCTGGCGGTGTCATGGCTGCATGAAATGACCGTGCAGCCCTGCGAGCGCGCCGTTTCCTGAAGGTCGGGACTGAGATGCGCCCCGCCGGTCAGCACAATGGCGCGGACATTCGATTTCAGGGCGAGGCGGTGCACTTCCGGACGGTCTCCCACTACCATCACCAGTTCCTCCGGCGGAAATTCGTGCAGACGGGTATCCACCGTGAGTTCGCTGGAGGCACTTACCGTTAAAATAAAATCCTGCTCAGTGTCCAGCAGCGCTCCGCAGTCGATCTGCCCCTCCAGGGTTCGCGCCATATTCGCGAGTGTGGTGCGCACGTGGCGGGCCTGTGCTTTGTCCTCCACATTGTGCACCAGCAGCTTCAGAAGATCCTGCACGCTGGCCAGTCCGGTGACCCGGTCCTTGTCGTCCACGACGGGAATGCAGCGAATACCGGCGCGCTCCATGCGCAGATAAACATCGAGAAAGGTTTCGTCGGCCCGCGCCTTGACCACATCCCCGCGGCAGATCATTTCCGTGGTGGGACGCAGATCCATGAGCAGCCGGGGAGGCATCATCCCGGCACGCTGCAACACCCATTCCGTTCTCTGATTCAGCCCCCCGCAACAGGCAGCGACCGCGTCCGGATAGCGGGTCCGGCGCAGCAGTTCCGCGTAGCCGATGGCGCTGCAAATGGCATCGGTATCCGGGTTCTGGTGGCCGATGACAAAGACCGGCTGCTTTCCGGCACCGGTGCTTTCATAAGTGGCATGGATCATGGGTGGCAATCCATGGCATATCGCACGCAATGTGCCAGCGCCCTGACGTTATCCCTGAACACACCCGGCACTCGTTTTCT
>DATAIE010000261.1:0-1520 GCA_036262875.1 Verrucomicrobiales bacterium | reverse complement strand
TTCTGGAGGCGCTGGCCGAGCGCATCAGCATTCCCGGGCAGGGCGTGAAGGGCGTCTTCTGCGGCGGCACCAGCATGACCCCGCAAATGGTGCGCTTCCTCATGGAGGAGGTGCTGGAGGGGAAGAGCCAGTTCGTGCCCACCTATGGCAACACACTGATGGGCCTCGCCTGCAGCCTGCCTGACACTCTGCGCGAGAACAATTATTCCGTTACCTACTGGTCCCCGCAGCCCCGCGCCGTGCTCCGCGTGGTGGATTCCAAACAGACCGACCGCGTCGTGGAATACGGCGAATACGGCCGCGTGGAACTTACCACCATGACGAAGGAATTCTTCATGCCCCGCTTCCTCGAACGCGACGAAGCCATCCGCCGCCCGCCCTGCGAGAAGTATCCGTGGGACGGTGTCGGCGACGTCAGGCCGTTCGGTGCCATGGAGAAGAAGGTGATCGAGGGGGTTTATTGAGGGCGGGAGCGCCCGCAGTCCCCCATGAAGCCCGCGCTGCTGTCTCTCCTGTTCGCGACCGCTGCGGGTATGGCTCATGCCGGCCCTGAATTGACCTATGACGACCTCGCCCGCCGGCTCTATGACCTGAAACGTCTGGCGACGCCTCCCGCGACGGGGGAAAAAACCGGCTCGGCCACCAGCGGGGATCGTGCTTCGCGCTACGATGCCGCGAGTGATTCCTATATCGACTGGTATGCCAACAACGACGGCAGTGGTTTTGTGCGCCGCGAAGGCGACGGCATCGTCGCTGCTGAACTCGAAGGTCCGGGTGTGATCTGGCGCATCTGGTCGGCCAAACCGGAATCCGGACCCGTTCAGTTTTTCATCGACGGTGCTCCGCAGCCGGTGCTGGACGTGCCCTTCAATAGGCTGTTTGATGCCGTCAAAGGACCGTTTCCCTTCAAGGAACTGGTGCGCGATTTGGCGAAGGGCTGGAATTGTTTTGTCCCCATCCCCTATCAAAAATCCTGCAGGGTCGTCCTGGGCAAAGGCTGGGGCAGCTACTATCAAATTACGTCCACGAAGTTTCCCGCGGGAACCACGGTTCCCAGCTTCCGCGGCACTCTGAACGACGGTGAAAAAGCCGCATTGACGCGGGCGGGCCACATGTGGGCGCAGCGCAATACACCGCTTCCCCCCGCCGGTGGCGAAGTGATCGAGGCCACGCTCACGCTTGAGCCGGGCCAATCGGTGGACGTCGCCCGCATGGACTCGCCCCGCGCCATCCGGGGCCTCATCTGCTCTGTCGCGGAGACGGAAGCGACCGCCATGGAGCGCACGCTCCGCGAACTAACGCTTTCGATCCACTGGGACGGAGAGGCGTCTCCGGGGGTATGGGCCCCTCTGGGTGACTTCTTCGGCTCGGCACCGGGTTTCAATCCCTATCGCTCTCTGCCCTGCGGAATGACACGCGATGGCATGTACGCCTCGTGGTACATGCCTTTTGAGAAAGCCATCGTGCGGTTGAGCAATGACGGTCTCTGGCCGCGCGCGGTCACCTGCAAAATCCTCCTC
>DATAIE010000260.1:0-1754 GCA_036262875.1 Verrucomicrobiales bacterium | reverse complement strand
AAATCCAAACTTCAAAGAAGCTTCCGGTTCCTGGATCGGGGTCAATGTGCTGGTCGCAAATGGCCAGTCGTGTCGTCCGTTCAGTCCCACCAGAGGCGGAGAGCCTGTTCTTCAAGCAATAAAGGCACCATAAACGGCCCGTCTCCGCTCCAGTCGGACAGGTAGATGTCCAGGCCATCCAGTGTCGCATCATCTATAGGAAAGAGACTCTCGATCTTCTCAGCCTCTTCTTCGGTCAGCGGACGGGTAAATTCGGCGAGTAATCCATCGTCAGTTGCAGAGGCGATCGCAAAGGGACAGATTTTCTCAACGGCAAGGAGACGTTGCGTGATGCGCTCCCGAATCTCCAGCGGGTCGAACCCGTAACTGATTTCCCCGTGCTGCCCGACCTCAAAATCTGCGACAATCCTTGCCGTGTCTCTGAGAGGAACGAGATAAATGCGATAACCCCAGTCCTCAAGGAGCCCGCCCGCGAGCACGTGAAACGGTTGCGCAGCGGGGAGAGGCCGCAGGCTGGGAATCATTTCTTTCGCAGTCCCTATCTCCATGAGGGGGCCGCGATACCAGCCCGGATGTTCGGGCACGGTTTCCAGCAGGAGGCCTGCCGGGCTGAAGTCGGGTATATCCATGGCGCTGGAGAACTGTATGGCCCGGTGCTTAACACGCTCCGCGCAGTGTGTCGAGTTCCGCCAGCCCGACTTTCGCTGTCCAAATCATTTTTTTCGCGGAGTTGTATGCTTTATGGGCCGCCGGGTTCCTGCGCGGAAGTCAGGATAGTCAGTTCCGAGGGAAGGGAGCCCTCAAGGAGGTCGGATCCACCGGTTTCGGGAGTGGTGAGGTTGCGAATGGCGTCAGGGTGCCAGCCTGCCTCCTGGAGTGCGGTGGAGGCGGCGGCGGGGTCCTGGGAATACCACTGGCGGGTGACGGATTGGAGGGCCCAATTCCGCCAGGGACCTTCGATCATCTGAGCCCATGCGAGGGCGCTGGAGGGGTCGCGGGCGGCGGCTTTGTCGGCGAAGGCCGCGGCGGCGGAGGCCCAGGATGGATCGTCCTGGCGGGTATCGAGCCAGCGGGCGGGGGCTTCAAAGTCAGACTGGAGCCAGCCGAGGATCAGTTCCCGGCGGGCTGAGGATAACCACGGGGGAGGATCGCCCGGAGTTTTTTCGTGGTCACCGATCCAGGCGGCGGCGGCGAGAGGCTCGGCGGGAGCCCACCCGGACAGGATGCCTGGGATGCGGTGTGCGGCGACGGGGCTGGATACGACGTGTTCCAGAGCTTCACGACCGTCGAGGCGGCCCCATTTGGCGAGGAGTTCATTCCATTCCGCGTCCGTGAGGGCGGAGCCGCCGGGCTCATCGGCTGTGGGGCTGAGGGCGTCGTAGACGGCACCGGCGTTGGATGCTGTGAGTGCCGCCAGCAGCGTTTGGAAGGCCGCCCTGCGCTCAGGTGAAGGGTGGGAAGTAAGGGTGATGGCTCCGGACGCAGGCTGCTGCGATTCTGCAGCCGTGGCGGCAGTGCGCCAGGTGCTGACGAGAGATCGCGGGATGGCTTTGTCGTGCCGGTCCTGCGGGAGGGCGCGCGTTGAGGCGGTCCGCGGTCGCTCAGGCTGGACGTCGTGCTCCCGGTGGGCTTTGAACCACCAACTGAGCATCCCCGCGAAAGCCGCAACGATGATCGTAAGGGCAAAGACCCTGGGCGTGGAGAATCCTGGCGACGATGAAGGAGCCATAAAAAGAGGAGGGATGAAAAAGCGG
>DATAIE010000259.1:0-2189 GCA_036262875.1 Verrucomicrobiales bacterium | reverse complement strand
GTAGGCATCGCGAATGGCATCGGCGAGCTCCGCGGCTTCGCTAAAGGTTGAACTCCAGACGGTAAGTGAAGTGATGTCCGATTCCTCGTAGAGTCTTATCAGCACCGTCCTCTTCAATACCTCCATCGCCTCAGGCTCGGTGAGCCCCCATCGCCGCGCCAGACTTCGCCCTTTCACGACGTCCTGAAGAATATACTCCCCGGTCATCGATTCGACCGCGCGCTCCTGCCAGGTCAAGTTGCGCCCGTCAAAATAGTCCTCGATTCCATCCGGGTGAACCAGGCGGAAGACGGTAGTTGCGCTCTTCTGGCGCAACCCGCACGCTCCAACGGCAAGGAGGAAAAAAATGAGGGAGCAGACGACAGTTTTCATGACTCCGTGAAACCGCGAAGCCGAAGGGGTTTGAGATCGCCTTTTCCCGCCTCTCAGCATAAGGAAACCCTCTGACCGGGAGAGGACCCGGAGCGTTCAAATTTCTCCGAAGAGACTGCATTCGAAAAACGCAAAATGGACTGACAAAAGAGTTGCCACCATCGCACGCGCATGATTTCCTCGCGCCCGTCCGCAGTTCGTTAAACCTAGTCCCCATGTTGAAACTTGTAGCGGCTTCTTCTGATGCAATTTCTGCCGCAAATGAACGGCGGGAGGGAGGAATGTTCAAAAGCGGGAACTTTCCCGCGTCACGATTCGCTGACGGGTGCCGGGGAAGTTTGGTTCGTTGAGTGCATCCGCCATGAAACCGCTGCCTTCCGTTTTTGCCGCCCTGCTGATGGTCGCTTCGGCCCAGGAACCGGTACCCGGCCCTGCGCCCGCGACACCCGCTCCTCCGGCAACTGCGCCGGTCCCCTCCCCCTCTTTTGGCGCGCCGTCGGTTTTTATTCTCTGCGGTTCTCCGGGGGATGAAGCTCATCACACCCTGTTTGAAAAACGCCTGACCAGCCTGCGAAAGTCTCTGACGCGCGCCGGGCTTCCCCTGGCGGATATTCACATTTACTACGGTCCCGAATCCGCCGGCTACCGGGGCACCGCCGGGCGCGGGAATGTGCAGAAAGTGTGCGCCGCCATCGTGGAGCAAACCAATGCCGGCCGTCCCGCCTGGTTGATGGTGATGGGGCATGCGAACGATGCTCCGGGGGATGTCCGGTTCAACGTGCCCGGCGGAGATGTGTCAGGAAAAGAACTCGCGGGCTGGCTCAAGGAGGCTGCCAAAGGAGACAAAGCCGCGCCGCTCAATATCATTCTCACCACCGCCTGCAGCGGGCGGGCCGTGAAACACCTCGCCGGACCCGGGCGCAGTATCATCGCCGCCACCGACGCGCAGGAGGGAGCGGATGAGTCGATGTTCGCGGACGGGCTCGTTCAGGCCTTCGAGAGCGGCACGGCGGATACCAACAAGGACGGGGAGTTGAGTATGACGGAAATCTTCCTCGCCGCCCGCGCCGCGGTGCTCAGCACCTATAAATCCCAGGGATACATCCTCACTGAACACGCCGGTCTCGACGGTGACGGCGATGGCCGCGCCACGCAACGGCCGGCGGAGAACGATGCGACAGCGGGGGCAAAACCCGGCCACGCTCTCAAAATAAAGTCCGGCTCGTCCTCCTGACAACCTTTCCTCTATTTTCCATTATCCACTACGCCGCCATGTCCCAACAAAACGCTCAGGAACTCGCCCAACGTCTTACTTCGGCCCGCGATACGCTCATGAAGGAGTTGGGGCGTATCGTCTACGGTCAGGAGGAGGTGCTCAGGCTGCTCACCATCGGCCTGCTCTGCCGGGGGCACGTGCTGCTGCTCGGGATGCCGGGCGTGGGGAAGACGCTCATGGCCGCCACGCTGGCGCGGGCGCTGGATCTTGAATTCAAGCGCATCCAGTTTACCCCCGACCTGATGCCTGCCGACATCACAGGCACGGATATTATCGAAGAGGACCCCGCCACCCACCAGCGAAAGCACCAGTTTGTCGCGGGGCCACTGTTCGGAAATTTCATTCTCGCGGATGAAATCAACCGGACCACCCCCAAGACGCAGGCAGCGCTGCTCCAGGCGATGCAGGAGCGCGAAGTCAGCGTCGGCCGCAACACGTATGCGCTGAAACCTCCCTTCTTCGTCGTGGCCACGCAAAACCCGATCGAAAGCGAAGGCACCTACACTCTGCCGGAAGCTCAGCTCGACCGCTTCATGTTCTG
>DATAIE010000258.1:0-1692 GCA_036262875.1 Verrucomicrobiales bacterium | reverse complement strand
GCGGAAAAAATGGTCCCAGCATTCAGCGTTCCCGTTCCAGTCCATCGCGGGAAATTCCATGGCCGCCCGCTGGTCCTCCGGCAAAGACAGGCGGAGATAGAATCCCGCGTAGGGAGGACACCGTCCTTCCGGTTTCTGTTCAAAGGTGGACAGATTCGAACTATCCGGCGGTTCTAGCATAAAAACAGGGATCTCTCATCACAGGAACGTCAATGGCAGCCATAGCGCCCTCCAGGGTCACATGAGCGTGGGTGTCTCCACCACCAGCCTCACCGTCACGGTCGTGCCTTCCCCCACGGTGCTGTCGACCGCCAGGGTGCCGCCGTGGAATTCGGCGCAGCGTTTGGCGATCATGAGGCCGAGGCCGGTGCCGCTGATTTGGCCGACGTTGCCGGCGCGCTGGAAGGGCTCGAAGAGGCGGGGGAGGTCGGCGGCGGGGATGCCGATGCCTTTGTCGATGACGCGGAAGGTGAGGGCTCCCGGCCCGGAGGTTTCCACGGTGAAGGAGACGCCGGCACCCTCGGGGGAATACTTGCAGCCGTTGGAGAGGAGATTGGAAAAGACGTGACGGAGGAGCGAGGCGTCCGCGATGATGGTCTCCGGCAGGTGGCCGCGAAGGGTCAGGGTGATGGGGCAGCGGCGGTGGGTGGCGGAGAGGGATTCGTCCACCAGAGTATCGCAAAATTCGCGCAGGTTGAGCAGTTGAGGGTGGAACGTCATGCGACCGCCCTCCACCTTGCCGAGGAGGAGCACATCATCGATGAGGCCGGCCATGCGGCGTGTGCTGCCGCGGATGGATTCGAGCTGCTGCGTGCGGCGTTCCGGCGAGAGCCGGTCGAGGTGATTGCTGAGGATCTCGGCGGACGAGAGGATAACGGCGAGGGGCGTGCGAAACTCATGGCTCACCATGGAGACGAACGTGTTTTTCAGGTGGTTGAGCTCGCGGGCGGCCTCCAGGTCGCGTTCCCGCTGCAGGGCCACCACTTCGCTGCGACCGATCTCCCCGATGAGGCGGCGGTAGCGGATCAAAGAAAGGAGTGCGATCACCACCGCGCCGCCGCCAGTGAGGAGCACGCCGGCGGCCAGCAGCTTGAACGGGAAGTTAGGCGCAGCCGGGATGGCCCGCGGCGGGGCAGCGGTGAGGGGCGAATCCCAGCCGAGTCCCAGCGCAGTAAGTTCGCGGCCCAGAGTGCCGATTTCCCAGGCCTCAAGGTTTTGGTCCCGCAGGCCGCAGACGAGGCGGCTGCCGTCGGCGGACCAGCGCAGGACGGTCACGGGCACAGCCTCCGGAGCCTCCAGGGAGCACAGGCGGGTGCCGGTGGCGGTGTCCCAGACCGCGACGGTGATGGCGGAGTCCGGGGCTGCC
Organism: Verrucomicrobiales bacterium; assembly: GCA_036262875.1. GTDB lineage: Bacteria > Verrucomicrobiota > Verrucomicrobiia > Verrucomicrobiales > V1-33 > V1-33. The sequence continues at coordinate 326 of DATAIE010000258.1, read as the reverse complement.
ACCAGCTTGCTGTCCGGCGAAAAAGCCGCTGCCGTGGCGGCATAGCGCGGCAGGTCCGCCTTCTCCCACTCTGTTTTCCAGTCGCTGGTCCTCACCAGTTGGCAGCGTCCCGTGTGCGCGATGACGAGCCAGCGTCCGTCCGGGCTGAACTGCACCGACCCGCCGGAGGAGTCCACCTCCTTCACTGTGTCGCCAGTGGTGCTGTCATACACCACGGTGCCCTTCCCGCCGGCGGCGCCACACGCCAGCCAGCGATGGTCAGGGCTGAAGGACAGAGTACCTCCGCCGCGGGCGCTGCTGGAGGCGCGCGCCAGGGTATTGTATTG
>DATAIE010000257.1:0-9416 GCA_036262875.1 Verrucomicrobiales bacterium | reverse complement strand
CGGTCCTCCGCCTGACCGGAGCTGAATCCGGCTGCGGGGGCGGCGGCAAAGTCCGACGCCAGATATCCATTGTAGTGTGTCACACGGGAGGGGCCGTAACTCTCCTTCACATCGACGAGGGATCCGAGCGGCACCATCTTTCCTTCGGCATTCTTTGTTTTAAGCCGTTTGACGTCCGCGGCCTCATCCCGGAATTGAGCATCCGCCTGAGCCATCACCTGGAAGGTGCGGCCCAGAAGGTTGAAGTCGTTCACGTAAAATGAACCGAGGTTGATCTGAAGAGCCTCGTTGATGTTGCTCACGGGCACCCGTTGCATTTTGGCCTTCTCAGTGTCGACCTTCGCGTTGAGTTGAGGCACGTTCACGGTGTATCCCGAGAGGATCGACATCGGATCAAAGACCTGTTGTGTGTCGCCGCGTGCCGCGCCCACCAAAGCCTGCGTCGCATTGTACAAACTGGTGTAACCCTTGTTTTCGCGGTCTGTGATCATCAGCTTGAACCCTCCCACGGCTCCCAGGCCCATCACCGCCGGAGGCAGAAACACCGGTGTGATGCCCTCTTTGATGGTGCTGAATTTTGCAGAAAGGGCCGCGGCGATGGCTGGTCCCTGCAGTTCAGGCGTGTCCCGGTCTTCAAAGGAGTTAAGCCCCACAAAGACGATGCCCTCATTCGGCGCCACTGTGAATCCCTGAATCGAAAGGCCCGGGAAGCCGATGCAATCCTTCACTCCCGGCGTTTCCAGAGCGAGGCGTGACATTTCCTCCATGACGGCTTCGGTGCGGTTCAGGGAGGCGGCCGCCGGCAACTGTGTAAAGGCCACGAGGTACTGCTTGTCCTGCTGAGGAATGAAGCCCGCCGGAACGGACTCAAAGGTCTTCCACGTGGTGAAAATCAGTCCCAGGTAGACCACGAGCGCGATCACTGCAAAGCGCAGGATGCGCCGGACCGAGCCGACATACTTCTCCGAAGACCACTGGAAGAACCGGTTGAACGGCCGGAAAAACCAGCCCAGCGAACGGTCCATCAGTCGTGTAATGAGGTCCTTTTTGTCACCGTGCCCCTTAAGAAGCAGCGCGGACAGCGCCGGGCTGAGTGTCAGGGAGTTGAATGCCGAGATCACGGTCGAGATGGCGATTGTGATGGCAAACTGTTTATAGAACTGCCCGGTCAAACCACTGATGAACGCGGTGGGAACGAAGACGGCGCACAGCACCAGCGCCGTGGCGATAATCGGCCCCGTTACTTCGCTCATCGCTTTCCTGGTCGCCTCCTTCGGATTCAGACCCGCCTCGATGTTCCGTTCCACGTTTTCCACCACGACGATGGCGTCATCCACCACGATGCCGATCGCCAGGACGAGACCGAAGAGAGACAGGTTGTTGATGGAAAATCCCAGGGCGTGCATCACCGCAAACGTGCCCACCAGCGACACGGGAACCGCGGCAAGCGGAATGATGGAAGCGCGCCACGTCTGGAGGAACAGCACCACCACGACGACCACCAGGAGGATTGCTTCAATGAGCGTGTGGATGACGGCACTGATGGATTTCTGCACGAAGACTGTCGGATCGTAGGCGATGGCATACTCCACATCCTCCGGAAAGTTCTTCTGCAACTCCGCCATGCGGGCCCGCACGGCGTTTGAAAGGGCGATGGCATTGGAGCCGGGCAATTGAAAAATCCCCATGCCCACGGCCTGCTTGCCGTTCAGGATACTGCGCATGGCGTAGTTCCCTGATCCCAGTTCAAGGCGGGCCATCTCTTTCAGTTTTACACGTTCCCCGTGTTCTCCCGTTTTGACGATAATATTTCCGAATTCCTCCTCCGTAACGAGGCGGCCCTTGGCGTTGATGGACAATTCGAAAGGAGAAGCCTTTTCCGGCTGCTGGCCGATACCACCGGCGGCCACCTGGATATTCTGTTCCTGAATGGCTCTCACCACGTCGCCGGAAGTCAATCCGCGGGCGGCGACTTTTTCGGGATTGAGCCAAACCCGCATGGCATAGTCCCCGCCGCCGAACACCTGCACCTGGCCGATGCCGTCCAGACGGGACAGTTCGTCTTTCACGTGGAGGTTGGCGTAGTTGCGAAGATAAAGCGCGTCATAGCGGCCCTTCGGTGAGTGCAGGTGCACCACCATGGTCAGGTCCGGAGAGGATTTGACGGTGGTAACTCCGAAGCGGCGCACTTCCTCCGGCAGCTTCGGCAGCGCCTGCGATACTTTGTTTTGCACCTGCATCTGCGCTTTGTCGATGTCCGTGCCCAGTTTGAAGGTCACGGTAAGCGTCATGACGCCGTTGGCGGTGCTCTGCGAGGACATGTAGAGCATGTTCTCCGTGCCGTTGATCGCCTGCTCCAGCGGTGAGGCGACCGTCTCGGCAAGAGTGGCCGGATTGGCCCCGGGATAGGTGGCGGACACCACGATGGATGGCGGCACCACCTCCGGATATTCGCTCACGGGGAGCATCCAGAGCGAGATGGCTCCGACGATGACGATGATCATTGAGATCACCCCGGCAAACACGGGCCGGGTAATGAAAAAGCGGGAGATATTCATGATGGTGCTCCCGTTAGCGGGTCGAGGCGGTGTTCTTTACCGCGGACGGCGTTTTATCTTCGATCACCGGCTGGCCAGGGAAAAAGACGCGGCCCTGGCCGTTGACGATGTATTTCTCTCCCGCTTTGAGGCCCTCTTTGATCACGCGTTTGCCTTCGACCTGGGACCCCGGCACGATGTCGCGGTATTGGGCCTGATTGTTCCCGTCCACCGTCATTACGAATTTCTTTGACTGATTGGTACTGATGGCGGCTTCCTCCACGAGCAGTGTCGGACGTTTTTCGGTGACCGGCAGGCGAACCCGGGCAAAGAGACCGGGCGTCAGCTTTCCGTCTTTGTTAGGCAGGTGCACGCGCACCACGGTGCTGCCGGTGTCCATGTTGAGACGGTTGTCAAAGGACTCGATCCAGCCCTGATGGGTCCATTCTGTCTCGTCGGAAAGTTGAACCTCCGCGGCCATGTGGCCCTGGGCGTCCAGCGGCATTTTCTTTTGCCGGATGAGTTCCTGAACCTGGAGCAGCGTGGTTTCGTCCATGTCCACATAGGCATAAACCGGCCCCGCGCTAACGATCGTGGTCAGAAGCGTCGCACTGCCGGGCAGGCCGCTGACATAGTTGCCCACCGTGACGAGTGCGCGGCTAACGCGCCCGGAGATGGGGGCGCGGACCTCGGAGAACTCCACGTCGAGCGCGGCGGCGCGGACGCCGGCCTCTGCCGCGAGGAGATTTGCCTCCGCCTGGAGGTTCATCGCTTCGCGGGTGTCCGCCTGTTCAGGGGAAATGGCTTTGGCGGCCAGCAGAGGACCGGAGCGTTCGAACTCCTTCTTCGCAGACTTTGCGAGCGCTTCGGCCCGCTTCAATTCACCCGCCGCTTTGTCCGCCGCGGCCTTGAACGGGCGGTTGTCGATCACGAAAAGAACGTCGCCGGCATTGACGAGTTCGCCGGCCCTGATCTTCACTTCCGTGAGCTGGCCGGACACCCGGGGGCGCAGCTCGACGCTTTCGATCGCGTCGATCCGTCCGGAAAACTCGCCCCATTCGACGAGGGACTTTTCCTCCACGGGGGCGACGGTCACCGGCTGTGGTGGCGGGCCGGCGTGTTGTTCTTCAGGGTGCTTTTCGCAGGCGGTCAGCAGAGCCAGCGAGGTCAGGGCGGGGAGCATCATTTTCATAGGCTTTTTAAAAGAGTCCGCAACGGTTGCGGAGTAGTTGACTGGTTGGTTCAAATTTGGTGAAAAAATCAAGGGCCCATCCGGGCGATCATTTGCACGCCATCCGCCATGGCATCGAGCACGCTCAAGTCATTGAGAATACGGGCGTGCATCATGAGGCCCTCGCAATAGGCGGAGACGATTCGTGCCCGGGCGGCGGGATCAGGAATGGGCGGAATCAGCTTTTCCGACGCGGCGTCGCGCAGGGCGGACTCAAAGTAACGGTGGTGCTGGGCGATGGCTTCCTGAATCTTCATCTGCAGAGCCTCCTCCCAAGTGCTCACCTCGGCTCCAAGGGAGTGCACCGGACAACCAAGCACGCGGCCGTGCTTTTCAAAAGCCTCGCGCTGCTCGTCCACGATCTTGGCGCACACTTTGCGCAGACGCTCCAAGGGGGGGTGGATGGGGGAGAAAATGTGATCCAGTTCTTCGAGATGTTCTCTCCAGCAGTCCCCCAGGCCGGCAACAGCCAGTTCTGACTTCGACTGGAAGAAATGATAAAAGCTTCCTTTTCGCACTCCGGCGCGTTCACAAATGTCGTCCACAGACGTGCCTCCATAGGAGCCTGCCCAGATCAATTCCACGGCGGCTTCCATCAACTTTTCTTTGGCGTCACTGGTGCGTCCCATAACTTTGTGGGTAATACCAAAGCATAGTTGACCGACCGGTCAACTATTATTCAGGGTTTTTTCTTCGTGTTCTGCCAAGCGAGCGCAACTCCCTTTGCGCCGGGCAGATTTCTGTGCCCCAATGGGCGGGATGAAACGTTACGGAGTCAAACTGAACAACGGAAAGATCATGTGGGTGCAGGCGGAGTCGTTCGAATGCCGTGATGGCGCTTTGATCTTCTTCCGCGGCCAGGGCGAAGGGCGGGAAATGGTGGCGGGATTCAGCCTCGCCCAAGTCAATCATTGGGGGGTGCCGGACGCCTTCGTCGCTGAATAGCGGCGCTGCTGTGGGACTGCTGTTTGCGAGTCCTCAAGCCTTGTGCTTCAACAGGCTCAGCAGGAAGAGGAGAGAGAGCATCTCCAGCAGTATGCAGGCGGCGAGGAGCGTGATGTCTCCCTGCTGCCACCACAGATAAAGGCATGCCCAGCCGGAGGCGGCGAGAACAGGCAGCATCGTGACGACCGTAAGCCGGGCCGGGCAGGAAGAGGGGGAAACCGGGTTTCGGGTTCCCGGGCAAAATGCACGGCCCGCGGTGGGTTGGTTGAATCCGGGGTTAAAAGTCGCCGCCTCTTTTTTGAGCGCGGGGGGTGAGGATGACCGGTTCATGGAATCATTCTTCCTTAAGTTTAGCAAACGGACAAGTAAATTATTATAATTTCTGTATGTGCTGGGTGGCTTCCGGGGGATTTGGGCTGGGAGGAGCGGGAGGGAGGCCGGGGCTTTCTCAGACGTGACGCGAAAGAGGCAGCCTCCGCCGGTTGCGGGCGTTTTATCGATGTGTCATGACACCGCATGAACCGCGCCCTGTTGCTCTCACTTCCCTTTTTGGCTCTGACTCTGTCTGCTTCCGCCGCTCCGTCCGTGCCGGATAACTTAAAAGTGGAGGGCGTTCCGGCCTTTCCTCCGGAACTCAAGGCCGACGCCGGGCGGTATCTTGAATTTCGGGCCGCAGCGTTTCAGGGGTGGCATCCCGGGCGGAGGGAAATGCTGATCACGACACGTTTTGCGGACACACCTCAGCTTCATCTTCTCAAAATGCCAGGCGGCGCGCGCCGGCAACTTACATTCTCAGCGGAGCCGGTGAGTGGCGGCGGCTATCGTCCAAAAACAGGAGAGTGTATTATTTTCAGTCAGGACTCGGGCGGCGGAGAGGCCTTTCAACTCTACCGCTATGATGTGGCCGACGGACGGATCTCGCTGCTCACGGATGGCAAGTCGCGCAATACGGGAGCCAAATGGTCGCACGACGGACGCCTCCTCGCTTTTACCTCCACCGCCCGCAACGGGACCGATAACGATGTGTGGGTGCTCGATCCTGACAAACCTGCGGAACGCCGTATGGTCTGCGAGGTGCAGGGCGGGGGATGGGGCGTGAGCGACTGGTCGCACGACGGATCGAAATTCCTCCTGACGGAATTTCTCTCGGCGAACGAAAGCAAGCTGTGGCTGGCGGATGCGAAGACAGGCAAGCGGGAGCGCCTGACGCCGGAAAAGGAAAACCCGGTTTCCCGCGAGGGTGCCACCTTCAGCAAGGATGACAGTGAGATCTTTCTCACGACCGATGAAGGCGGGGAATTCAAGCAACTGGTCCGCATGAATCCCGCGGACAAAAAGAGCACCGTCCTGACAAAAGATATTCCGTGGGATGTTGAGTCCCTGGCGCTTTCCCCGGACGGGGAGAAGATTGCCTTCACGACGAATGAAGACGGTTCCAGTGTGCTCCATATTATTGCGGCCGGCGCTTCCGCGGGAAAGGCAACTCCCGTGCCGCCGCTGCCGAAAGGCGTGATCACCGGTCTGGAGTGGCGCGAGGACGGCAGTGAACTCGGGTTCAGCATGACGGGAGCCCGCTCCCCGGCGGACGCCTATTCGCTCGATGCCTCGGGTAAGCTGGAACGCTGGACGGAAAGCGAAACGGGCGGGCTCGATGCCTCCACCTTTGTAGAGCCGGAACTGGTGAAGGTGAAGAGCTTCGATGGCGTGACGGTGTCCGGATTTTTGTATGTGCCGGATGCCAGGAAGTTCCCCGGCAAGCGCCCGGTGCTCATCAATATCCACGGAGGACCGGAGGGGCAGTCGCGGCCCGTCTTCCAGGCCCGGAACAACTATTATCTCAACGAACTGGGCGTGGCCATTCTGTATCCCAACGTGCGCGGATCGGACGGCTACGGCAAGACCTTCCTCGCCATGGACAATGGATTCAAGCGGGAGGAGTCCGTGAAGGACATCAGCACCTTCCTCGATTTTATAGCCAAACATGAACGGCTGGATGCGTCCCGTGCGGCGGTCATCGGAGGGAGCTACGGCGGCTACATGGTCCTCGCGTGCATGACGCACTATAACGACCGCCTGCGGTGCGGATGCGACATCGTGGGGATCTCGAATTTCCTCACGTTCCTGGCCAATACCTCCGGCTACCGCCGCGACCTTCGCCGGGTGGAATACGGCGATGAACGGGATCCCAAAATGAAGGCGTTCCTGGATGAAATCAGTCCGATGACCAGCGCGGCGAAAATAAAGAAACCCCTGTTCATCGTGCAGGGTAAAAACGATCCCCGGGTTCCCCTTTCCGAAGCCGAGCAAATGGTGAAGGCGGTGAGGGATGGCGGCACGCCGGTATGGTATCTGATGGCCGCCGACGAAGGGCATGGCTTCGCGAAGAAGAAGAACTCGGATTTTATGTTCCTCAGCACGATCCTCTTTTTCCGCGAGCATCTGCTCGGAGCCAAATAGTCTGAACCAGGGTGGTCCGCCTGCAGCTCACTTTTCCTGCCGCCGCACTTCTTCGAGCAGCATTCGTGCAAAGGTTTCGGCGAGCGGGTTGGGTCGCGAGGCGGGCAGGCCAAGCATCACGGGCGCGCTGGGCAACCGGGGGGCAAACGGTCTGGCTGTCAGGGTGCGTGGCATGATCCGGATGGTTCCCCCGGTCAGAACAGCCGCAGCACGACGTGCCTCCAGTTCAGTGAAAAGTGTGAGGATGCCGTCGTTGACGAGCGAAACGAAACGGGGTGAAATCCCAAACGGTTTGAGCAGTCCACGCACTTTCGGCACATATTCGGGATAGTTGCCCTTCGCCAGCCCGATGAGGGGGAGTCCACGCAGCCGTTCGGGCGGAATTCGCTTCATCTTTGCCAGGGGATGAGTCTCCGGCATGATCAGCACAATTTCCAGCCGGCGCAGTTCAGTCCACTGAAACCCTGGAAGTTCCTTTGCTATGGAAATGCCAGGACAGATCGCGAGATCGAGCCGCCCTTCGCGGGCCATCTCTGTGATTTCCTTTGATGAGAGGTCCGCCAGTTCGATGTGCACTCGCGGAGAGACTGATTGGAATTTTTCCAGAGCAGCGGACATGATGCCGGCGGTCATCGAGGGGGAGTAGCCCACGCGCAAAGTCCCGCTGCGCACCTCACCACGCACGCGCCGGACGGCTTCGTCCGCACGGGCGAGCACTTCGCGCGCCTCATCATAAAACAGATTGCCCGCTTCTGTGAGCTCCACCGCGTTTTGACCGCGCACGACAAGGGGTAATCCCAGTTCGTCCTCCAGGTCCTTCACCTGCCGGCTGAGCGCCGGCTGGGTGAGGTGCAGAGTCTTCGCCGCACGGTTGAAGGATCCGTGGGCTGCAACTGCGACAAAGTAGCGGAGGTGGCGAAGTTCCATCGGGCGATGATGGGTCATACCAGAAGTATGAGCGAGCCAAAAAACAAAGCATTGGTCGCTTTTCCGCACTGAATTTACTCTGCGGCCTGTTCGTCAGGGCTTCACGGGGGGCGCTCGCCGTCAAAACCTCACAGGCACCCGGCGATTGCAATCATCCATAATAAAACACCAACATGAATACAACCAATGCCAGGACCGGGCTTGATGCCCTGCTTCGCCCTGAAGACAGCATCCTCGTGCTGATCGACCATCAGCCCTATCAGTTCGCCAACCTGAACAGTCATGAGCCGACGATGATCGTCAATAACGTCGTCGGACTTGCCAAAACGGCGAAAGTTTTCAACGTGCCGGCGATCCTAACAACGGTGATTGAAGAGCGCGGCGGCTATCTGATCAAGGCGCTGCAGGATGTTTTCCCGGAGCAAAAGCCGATCGACCGCACCTTTATCAACACCTGGCAGGACGAGCGTGTGGTGGAGGCCGTGAGGAAGACCGGTCGCAAGCAACTCGTGCTCGCCGCTCTCTGGACTGAAATCTGTCTCGCCATGCCTGCGATCCACGCGCTCGCCGACGGCTACGATGTCTTCATTGTCACGGATGCCTCGGGAGGCGTCTCGGTGGAAGCCCATGACATGGCTGTGCGGCGCATGACCGCCGCCGGTGCGGTGCCGATCACCTGGCTTGCCGTGGCGGCCGAATGGCAGCGCGACTGGGCGCGCGAGAAGTCAGCGGCCGGCCTCGGGGGCGTCCTTGCTGAGCATGGCGGCGGCAGCGGCGTCGCCTTTGCCTGGGAACTGCAGCTTCTGGCCAGTGCTCAGAAGCAGCCGAAATGAACAAAGCGAAACGAAACTGGGCACTGCCTGAACGATATCGCCAAGTCAGGACAGGCTTCAGGCAAACCCGGGCGTCAGGAAGCGGCGTGGCGTTTTCTGGTGGCGGCGGCCTTTTTGGCGGAGGCGGAGCGGCTGGCGGCGGGGCGTGCAGCGGAGGCGGCGCCGCCTTTGCGGCCACCCTTTCGGGCGGGCTCGTGGTTTTCGGGTTTGCCGCGTCCGGAGCCGCTTTTTTTTCCGCCGCGGGTCATTTTGTTTACGGTTGCCCATGCGCGGGCTTCCGCCTGTTTCTCCGGCACACCCCGTTCTTCATATCCCTTTTCGATGTGTTCGGCCTGGCGCTTTTGTTTATCGGTATAGGATGATTTGTCACCGCGGGGCATGGCAGTACCTCCTGAGTTTGGGTTGAGGGCTTTACCTGGTGCAGAGAAGGGGCCAGCCTTCCGTGCGGCACGCATGGCGCAGAAGTGGCATGCATGTCTACCGTCC
>DATAIE010000256.1:0-6282 GCA_036262875.1 Verrucomicrobiales bacterium | reverse complement strand
CCGCCTCACTCCGGCCGGGTCACTGTGACAAACAGCAGCCAGATGCGGTCCGCCTTGTTGCCTCCGGGAGCGCCGGTCCCTGTGGGCGGACTCAAGGTGCTGACGAGGGCGGGAGCGCCCAGAGTGGTGAGGACCTGTGTGTTGGCCTTTTGTGTTTCATGCACCGGCTGCATCGATTCCTCCGTGACTCCCTGCGGCACCATCGCGGCGAGTTTCACGATTTCAGGAGCCAGGTTCAGATCGACCGATTTGCCGTCCTCCCCGATGGTCAATTCCACCTCAGCGGTAAGACCGAGATTCCGGAAAGTGTGGGAACTGGAAGTGGTGGCGGAGTAAGGCCACGGAGGAAAAACCCGGCCGGGTCCCGCCGGCAGCGGACGCAGCGCCGCCGGGTCGGCGATGGTGAGGGTCTGGGGAATCTGCGGAGGATTGGTTTCCGTCGCGTAGGCGTGCTCATGGATAGACTCTGCTTTGCCCCGCTGGCCCGAGCGCACACGCTGCGCACTCATCTGCTCCAGCACGACGCCGGAATCTTTGTTTTCCATCTCCTTGTCGAGCCATTGATAAAGGGCGGGCTCGTCCGGGTATTTCAGGAGCGCCTTCCGCGCGGCGGGAGTGGGGAGCGAGATCACTTCGAACCGGACGATCCCCTCTTTGTTTGCGGCGGGATTTTCCTCCGCGGCTTTCTCTTCGGGTTTCGCCGGGGCGGGCTTTTGAGCGTGTGCTGGAACCTCCAGGAAAAGACAAGCCGCCGCAGAGGCGATGAATGAAAGTGTATTGAATTTCATGAATTCAAGGTGGAGTTGGATTACGGCAGGCGGGTGGCGTTTACGGTAATGAACAGCAGCCACGTGCGGTCGGCGGTGTTACTGTTCGGACCTCCCGTGTTCACCGGCGGGCTCATGGTGCCCGCCAGAGCAGGCTTCCCTGGAGCAGTGATGAGGCGGCTTGAGCAGCGCTGGGTTTCAAATCCGGCCTGTGAGATTTCGCCTGACGGTACGACCGGCGACATGCCTGTGAATTTGATGAACTCCTTTACAACGTTCAGATCGGCGGTCTTGCCGTCCTCTTCCATGGTCAGTTCGATTTCATCGGTCCATCCCGTGTTCCGGAACGAAAAAGAGGTGGGAGTGGCGGTATTGTAAGGCCACGGAGAAAACAGATGGGTGTCCGGAACAGAGCCCGGCGCCACGGTTGCCGGTGGCGACCCGTTAGCCGGGGCACTGGGCACTGCAGGGGCCGCGGGAACGGGCGGGGAAGGTTTTTTGGGGGGCACGGGGATCACTGGCGGCGCGCCTTCAGGGGCGGAGGGCCCGGCCTGGAGGCTGTTGGTGCCAAGACCCACCGATTGAGGGATCTGCGGCGGATCGAACTCGGTGGGGAACGGCATCTCGTCGATCTCCTCCAGTTTTGCCCGCTGGCCGCTCCGTATTTTGAGGAGACTGAGCCGTTCGAGTTTCACTTCTGTTTTTTCCTTTTCCCACTCGGTACCCAGCCACGCGTAGAGATCCTCCTGCTTTGGAAACTGCCGCAGCACTTTCCGGGCTGCGGGTGTGGGCATGGAAAAGACTTCAAACCGCACGAGTGCCTGGCGCACTGTGGACGCGCCGTCCTCACTGAAGGGATCGGCCGGTTCCGCGAAGGGATCCGCCGCCGCTTTGGCCGGAGCGGGCTTTTGAGCATACGAGGAAACCGGAATACCGGCGAGCAGCGCGAGAAAGAACAGGGACCAAGGCGATCGTTTCATGCAGGAATAGAGCTGAGTGGGTTGCGGCCTCCGGCCACAGGAGACGGAGGGACGGCAGATTGCCACGAACTCCGCGTTTTACGCAATCTCTCCTGAACATTTTGTGAGGCCCTTCCGGTCCAGCGGTCGGGATGCCTCAGGCACCGGTAATGATGGAAGCCATCTGCGAGAGAATGCCGGGACCCGGGCAGGGTTTTACGGGCTTCAGCCAGTAGTGACAGGAGAGGCCTCTTCCGCGGGCGGAAAGATCGGCGTTCGTGGTCGTGGCTGCGCCGGCAAGACCGCAGACGGTGGTGGTGATGGCATCATGCCCGTGCGTGTTTGGCGAGAGCAGGCCGGTGGAGAGCTGCCACGGAACTTTGTAGGTCCAGCACACCCACAGATAGAGCCAGCGGATGATTGTCATCTGAGGAACCGTCATGACCGAGCGCCCGTTGTTATCCACCTCCACACTGATCCAGTGCTGATTTCCGGGATCGGACTGGGCCCATGCTTTGAGATTTGCAGGGATGAACTGAACCAGGGTGCCGTCTCCGGCGATTCCGAAATGGGCACTCACCCCGCGGTCGTTCCACCCGCGGACACAGCCCCATGCGGCCATATTATAGGCGGAGCGGTTGTCCACTCCTGCGGTGGTATGCACCGCCAGGCCATACGGCGCATTGATGGGACCGCCGATGCATTTGCTTTCGAGTTCGGGCATCTGACCGGGACTGCCGAGACCCAGATAGGGAATGGCAAACGAGCAGCAGTCGGGATTGAGGAACGGAATCCCCGCCCGGTAGGCGGCCGCCCAGTCATGCATGAGCGTGCCTCCGGTCTTCACGCGGTGCACGGTCACCGGCCCTGTCCATTCCCGGCCGCCCGGGAGCACTCCCACCAGCACATCTCCCTCCATGAGACCACTGACGGTGAAGACCTGGATGTGTGAGGCGGGAAGATTCACGGCACGGACCTTTTTCACTGAAGGAGCCGGAAAGCCTCCGCGCCGGATTACCAGTTCCAGTGCCTCCGCGGCAGGGCCTCCTCCCCATATCCCCACATTGGCGGTGCCGTTGGTGGTTTGCACTGAGGCGATTGCATCTTCGCTTTCTTTTACGGCTGTGGCCGCATCCAGTTTGGTGGGAGAGAACAAATGAGCCATGGATCAGCATCCTGTTCGCGCCCTCCATCATCAACAAATATGTCTTCTGTGCCGATACTTCCAGCGGCGGGATTTCATCGTGATTTCAGCAGGATTTTAGTGATCCGGTGCGGCCCTTCTACCCTGCCGGCCGGTAGCGGTAGCCTACCCCTCTGACTGTTTCGATGATCAACGGCACCGCCGGGTCTGTTTCGATCTTACGCCGCAACTGGGCGATGTGCTGATCGAGTGTGCGGCTCTCGGGAAAATAGTCCATTCCCCAGCAGCGGTCGAGAAAAGTGTCCCGGTGCACGGGACAACCGGCGTTTTCGTGCAGGAGGGAAAGCATGGAAGCCTCGCGCGGGGTGAGTTCGATGCTCTGGCCGGCCCGGAGGGCGCGCAATTCCTCCGGATACACTGTTAAATCGAGGAGGCAGAAGGAATGCGCGCCGCTTCCTTTTCGTGCCACCCGGCGGCGCAGTGCCGCCCGCACCCGTGCCAGCAACTCCCGTTTTCCGAACGGCTTGCGGATGAAATCGTCCGCCCCGAGTTCCAGTCCCACCACCACATCGATCTCCTCGTTCTTGGCCGAGAGAAACAGGATCGGCACGTTCGCATCGGAGGCGCGAATGCGGCGGCACACTTCATAGCCGTCCATCTTCGGCATCATGATATCCAGGCACAGCAGCGCGGGCCGGTGCTGCCCCCACAATTCCAGAGCCTCCGCGCCGTGTTTTGCCGGGACTGCAAAAAAGCCGTCATCCGTGAGGCAGGTGCATACGGCTTCCAGGGTCAGAGGGTCGTCATCCGCGACGAGGATTTTCATAAGGCGGGCGATGCGGGGATTTGCGGCCCTGGTTCCTCCGCTGGAGAGGAAACTTCAAACTTCAAACCCGCAAACATCAAAGAAGCTCCAAGCATCAAACCGGCAACGGTGGCTCCCGTAACGGCCGTGCCGGAGTTTGTGGCTTGAGGTTTCTCTGATGCTTGAAGTTTGGAGTTTGGCGTTTTCTGCCCGACCGTCAAAACAAACAAACATCCGCCTCCCTCCGCGCGCTCCAGGTCCACGCTTCCGCCCATTCTTTCCGCCAGATCCCTGGCGATGGCGAGCCCCAGTCCGGTGCCGCTAACACCTTCGGTCAGGCTCGAGTCGAGCCTCTCGAAAGGGAGAAAAACACGACTGGCTTCGCTGGCGGGAATGCCCGGGCCGCGGTCCTGAACGGCGAGGCGCAGTACATCGTCACTAACCGTTAAATCCATCCGCATCCATCCTCCGCCCGCCGCATATTTCTCCACGTTGGACAAAAAGTTGGCGGTAATCTGCGCCAGCGCATCCGCGTCCAAAGAGACCTCTGCTTCAGGGTCGAGGAATGACTCCACGACAATACTCCTCCTCGCGAAAGCGGGCGCAAACTGTTCCAGCACACGGGCGGCGATCTCGGCGGGGCGGCAAAGCGCGGAATGCAGATCCAGGCTGCGCCGCTCGCTGCGCGCAAACGTCAGCACATTGCCCGCCAGGCGGCTGAGCCGGCCTGTTTCCTCCATCGCTACCGCGAGGCGGCGATCACTTTCCGTTTTATCGTCTCCCGCCAGTGCATCGCGGGCGAGTTCCAGATAGAGACTCAGATTTGTCAGAGGTGCTCCGAGTTCGTGAGACACGCGGTTCACGAAGGACACACGGGCCGTTACGTCACGCAGCGCCCGCCGCTGGGCCCCTGCCACGATCCAGCCCAGCATCGCCAGTCCCACGGCCAGAGTACAGGCGATGGCGAGTGTCAGGAAATCAAATTCGGTGCGGGAACTCCACCGGTCCCACGATACGATCTGCCAGTTTCCCAGCCGGCTCGCGAGAGGCACCACAAAATCGGGCGGGTGCGCCGGCGCCTCGGTGATTCCCGCCAGCCGGCGGGCGTCCGGACCCTCCATGCGGTCAAGGCCTCCGGCGGCGCGCACCGGCGCCCACACGGCCGGCAGCAGTTCAGAGAGCCGCCGCTCCACCGCGGTCCTCACCTCGGAACCGCGGATCATGAACACGGCTGCGCGCTGAGCGTCGAGCCGCCGCCACCATCCGCGCCAAAGATCGCCCGGCCTTCCCAGCCAGCCTTCCACGGCATCCGGCAGCGGGGCATGTTCATCGTCACCGAAAACCGGCTCCACCGGCACAGGAAACGCAAACTGAGACGTGGGTCTCTTCCCTCCGGTGATCCATTCCGGCTCTGGGGGAGGTGTTCCGATTCCCGGCACTCTGACGGGCGGGAGACGGTTTCCTTTCCTCGCGAGAATCGAAAACTGAGCAATTCCCTGCACCCCCGCTGCCGCATCCCGGACTTTGTCCATCCCGGCACCTGATTCCACCATGAACGCAAAGCGCTGCAGGTGACCGAGGTACAGTTGATCCAGCCGTGAGAGTTCCGCCTGGAGCGAGGCTGCGCTCTCCCGCAACAGCCCGCGGTCTGCGGGGATGCGGCGGTCCACCGTCCGCCGCGCGAGCCACGCCCCGCCGGTCAGCATCACGCCCGCCGCAGCGAGCAGAAGCACCAGTGTCAGGGCGGGCCGGGGACCGCGCAGCGGACTATCGGAAGGTTCTTTCACCGCGGTAATGCTACCCGGGAATGGTGATCGTGACAAACAGGAGCCAGACACGATTCGATTTGTTTCCTCCCGGCACTCCGGTGCCGGTTGGAGGACTCAGCGTGCTCACCAGCACCGGCTGCCCCAGCGTGCCCAGGATCTGTGAGCTCACTTTTTGCGTTTCATGCACAGGCTGGGATACGTCGCCGTTTATCCCCACGGGCACCTGTCCTACCACGCGAACAACTTCCGGGGCCAGGTTCAAGTCCACTGTTTTTCCATCCTCTCCGATGGTCAGTTCCACCTCGGCTGTGAACCCCAGATTCCGGAAAGTGAATGCACTGGGGGTAATGGAGGTCATGGGCCAGGGCGCAAAAACCCGTCCATCGCCCGCAGGTTTGGGAGGCTTCGCTGCCGACGGATCGTTGATGCTTATCGTTTGGGGAATCTGCGGAGGATCCATTTCCGTCGGATAGGCATATTCATGGATCGCTTCGACTTTGGACCGCTGGCCGCCGCGAACGCGCACAGCGTGCATCTTTTCCAGCGTTACGCCGGAGTCTTTTTTCTCCATTTCCGCATCCAGCCACTGGTAGAGCTCCGCTTCTTTTGGATATTTGATCAGTGCCTGCCGGGCGGCCAGCGGGGGAAGTGAGATCATCTCAAACCGGACGATCGCTTCGCGTCCGGCCGCAGGATTCTCCGGCGGTTTCGGAGCAGAGGCGGTGGCGGTGACAGGATTGGGAGTCCCGGACACGGGGGCGGGGTTTTGGGCGGATGCCGGACTGGCGGAAAGGAAACTGAGAGCTGCGAGACCGGCACCGTAAAGCGTGGAGGAAAG
>DATAIE010000255.1:0-4129 GCA_036262875.1 Verrucomicrobiales bacterium | reverse complement strand
CCCGGCGCGAGGCCCATCTTCGCCGCGTCCACCTCCAGCCGGGTCCACCGGCCCGCGGGCGGCAGCGTCCCCGCCTTGAAGCGCTCTGTGGTATTCTTCGTCCCGAACTCGATGATATCCTCGCCCCACACGGCGCGGTGTTTCCAGTCGCTGCTGTTGAACTGAATCATCACCTCCTTTGGCAGGTCTGCCGGGTCCGGATAGACGGACACAAAAAACTTTCCATCCTGCGGCACGACGAACGCCGCTGCGCCGGAATCATAGTAATCCTGCGCCATGGCCGGACCGCCGCGCTTCAGCGCTTTTTTGCCGCTCGCCACCGGCTTGTCCACAAACGTCGTCGGATGTCCGGAGGCCCCCACCTGCGCGCCCTGCGGGAAGGCATCGTCAAACCACACCTGCTCCAGCTTCGTCACCGGCGGCTTCGGATTCTGCTCCGCGGGATCCTGATAGGCCACCGTGGCGGCCTTCTCCGCCATGCGTTTCCGGACCGCTGCCATGCGGTCGTCGAGTCCCTTTACCTTCGCATCATAGCCGCCCGGTTTCACTTTTGCCACGGGCTGGGTGAGCAGTGCATTGCCATCCATCGCCGGATCGGCGCTGGAATGGAAAAAGGCATAGAGCGAATAAAACTCTTTCGCCGAGATGGGATCATACTTGTGGTCGTGGCATACGGCGCATCCCGCCGTGAGCCCCAGCCAGGCCTGTGCCGTGGTGCTCGCACGGTCCACCGCATAGCGGAAGATATATTCGGCATCGATACTGCCGCCCTCGCCGGAGGTTACATTGCAGCGGTTGAAGCCCGTGGCCACGATCTGATCCTGTGTGGCATTAGGCAACAGATCGCCCGCCAGCTGGTCGATGGTGAATTCGTCGAACCCGAGGTTCCGGTTGAAGGCGCTCACCACCCAGTCGCGATAGGCCCACATCTGGCGCTCGTTGTCGAGGTGCATGCCGTGTGTGTCCGCATAGCGGGCCACATCCAGCCAGTAGCGCGCCATTTCCTCGCCGTAGTGGGGTGAGGCGAAATAGCGGTCCACCATGCGCTCGTAGGCGCCGTCCGCCTTGTCATTGAGAAAGGCATCCACCTCCGCCACCGCAGGGGGGAGGCCCGTCAGGGCCATGCTCACGCGGCGGATGAGTGTCTCCCGGTCCGCCTCCGGGGAAAGTGCCAGCCCGTCCTGCTTCAGGCGCGCGGACAAAAACGAGTCGATTCCCGCCGCTCCCGCGCCGTCGGGCAGCGCAGGTTTCACCGCTGGTTCGAAGGCCCAGTGTTTTTGATAGGGGGCACCCTGCTCGATCCACTTCCGGATGGTCTCCTTCTCCTCCGGACTCAGCTTTTTGTGCGAATCCGGCGGCGGCATCACATCATCCTGATCCGCTGTCGTGATGCGCTGCCACGCCAGGCTCTCCGCCGGTTTCCCGGGCACGATGGCGCTTTTCCCCTCCTTGTTTTGAGCGAAGGCCGCGTCCGGCAGGTCCAGCCGGAGTTTTGCCTCGCGCTTTTTGGCGTCCATTCCGTGACAGGCGAAACATTTGTCCGAGAGGATGGGGCGGATGTCGCGATTGAACGAAAGGCCCTCTGCTCCGGCGGAGAGGGCAGACGAAACGAGAACGGCAGGAATCAGACGACGCATGGGCAAAGGGATACGGGAATTACGCCCGCGGGTATAGTAAGAACGCCGCCACTTCGCATCTTTTCCAGCCTTCCTCCCGGAAAACGGGCCCTCCTCCTCCGTTAATGCGGGGTTTCACCCCGTTTGCCTAACGATCCTCCGGGAGTGATCCCACGCCTGTTTGGTGGTCCCTCCGCATAACCTTTCTCCACCATGAATGCATCTTTCCGCTCCTCTCCGTCAGTCCTGACAGCCGCGGCTCTCGCCCTGCTTACCGCGAGCGCTTCGGCAACGGTGGTTACGGTTCCTTCGGTGACCAATTCCTCCACGGCATTCAACGCTTCTTTTGTCCCTGCCAATCTGTTCGACGGGCTTCCGACCGAATATGCCTCGCAGGGCACCGGGGCGGGGACTTTTGTGGACATGGATTTCGGGGCTTCGGTGCCTATGAACCGCATGGCGTTCATGACCCGCGCAAATACGGTGGATGTGGTGGGCACCACGCGGCTGACGCTGAGCAACGACCCCACCTTCACCACGGGGAACACGGTCTTCACGTTCAACCCCTCCGGGTCCAATGCGCAGGCTCCCATCCTGAGCTTTGCCACCACTATCGCCCGCTTTGCGCGGTGGGAGGCGCTTACTTCCACCGGCACGTCTCCGAATCTCGGAGGCCGGGAACTGCGGTTTCTGAGCACGCCGGCGGGGAGTGTCATCCGTCCCTCCACGGCCTACAATTCCGCCACCCAGTTCAGCCCCCAGTTTGCCACGGCCAATGCCGCCAACGGGGATGCCGGTCAGGGGGTGGGCTCCGGTGTGGAATACGCCAGCGCCGGTCAGGGCACGAATACGTTCGTCGATTTCGATCTCGGCGCCATTGTCGGGGTCACCGGATTCGATTTCTTTGACCGGATCGCCACGGTGGACCGCACCACCGCCTTCGACCTCATCTTCGACGACGACAGCTCCACGTTTGCCTCGCCTGTGGCCACGCTCAGCTTTACTCCCGGCGGGGCCGGCTGGGGCTTTAGCGGCAACTTCTCCGCCGTGAATGCCCGCTATGTGCGTCTCGACGCCACCGCCGTGGCCGCAGTGAACAACAATGCCGGCGTGCAGGAAATGATCTTCTACGCCGTGCCTGAGCCCTCCTCCCTGCTCCTGGCAGGTCTGGCGGGGGCCCTCACGCTGACCCGCCGGCGCAGACTGTAATCCCGGGAAAGATTTCCCTCGCGTTTCCTTCCGGTCCTCTCCGCCGCGGGAGCCTTCCGTGTCTGCAAGCCGTCGTGCATCGCTGTTCGCCGGCAGCGAGGCCTCCGAAACGGTCGCGCCTCTCGTCATTCTGATTTCTGATTTCGGAATTTCCTAAACACTTGCCACTCCGCCGCCCCGTCGTTATCACTCGCCCATCAACCAACCCACACCCTTTTCATTTCATGAGCAGAAAAATTCGATACGGCATGGTCGGCGGCGGACGCGGAGCTTTCATTGGAGCGGTCCACCGCATTGCCGCCGCCCTGGATCAGCAGATCGAACTCGTGTGCGGCGCGTTTTCCTCCGATCCCGAAAAGTCCAAAGCCTCCGGTGCCGACTTCTTTCTGCCCCCTGGCCGCTGCTACGGCACGTTTGAGGAAATGATCAAAGCCGAGAAGGCCCTCCCCGCCGGCGAGCGCATGGACTTCATCGCCATCGTGACGCCGAATCACATGCACTTCCCCCCGGCAAAGATGGCCCTGGAAAACGGCTTTCACGTCCTCAGCGACAAACCCGCCACCTTCAATCTCGCCGAAGCAAAGAAGCTCGCCGAACTCGTGAAGAAGACCGGTCAACTCTACGGCCTCACGCACAACTACACCGGCTACCCGCTCGTGAAACAGGCCCGCGAAATGGTCGCCGCCGGTGTCTTCGGAAAGATCCGCAAAGTCGTCGTCGAGTATCCTCAGGGCTGGCTCGCCACCCGCATTGAAGAAAGCGGGCAAAAGCAGGCTGCCTGGCGAACCGATCCGAAACGCAGCGGCGCCGCCGGCTGCGTGGGCGACATTGGCACCCACGCCGAAAACCTGGCCGAATACATCACCGGCCTCAAGATTTCTGAACTGGCCGCCGACCTCACCACCTTCGTCAAAGGCCGCAAGCTTGACGATGACGCCAACATCCTCCTTCGTTTCAAGGGCGGCGCAAAAGGCGTGCTCCACTGCTCCCAGATTTCCGTGGGCGAAGAGAACAACCTCAACATTCGCGTCTATGGTGAGAAGGGCGCCCTCGAATGGCACCAGAGGGAGCCTAACACCATGCTGGTGAAATGGCCCGACCGCCCCATGGAAGTGTACCGCACCGCCAACGGATACCTCAGCAAAGCCGCCGCCGCCGCCGGTCGCACCCCGCCGGCTCACCCCGAAGGCTACCTCGAAGCCTTCGCCAATATCTATAAACACTTCGCCGCCCACATCCGCGCCAAACTCGACGGAAGGAAACTGCCCAAAGGCGACTTCGCCCTGGATTATCCCACCATCGAC
>DATAIE010000254.1:0-3615 GCA_036262875.1 Verrucomicrobiales bacterium | reverse complement strand
ATCACCGGCGGATGACCGGGAGAGATGGCAGGCGGGCCCGCAGACTTCCTTTTTGGGAAGAGCCGCCATCCCAAATAACACAGCAGCAAACCGGCAAGATACAAATTCGAGCGGCCTCTCGCTTGCGGAATTTGCCTGTCCATAAATTCCGCGAACGCCGCAAACAAAAGCGCCAAAATGAAACAAAAGACACTGCTCACAAGACGCACTGCCCAGGGAAAAAAGGGCTCCAGCGGGGCTGGATCGGAGACGGATGAGGAAGGCGTCCGGTACGGGGAGGACTCGGATTCGTCGGACATGGAAAGCAGGCGGAATGACAGCGATACATTTACTAACACATTTCATCAACGGTGATCTTCTGCAAAGCGGCCACCCGGCGGAACGATCCAATGCTTGAAGGAAGCGCCGTATTTCTGTTATCATGACTTCATTCTCCCATGAACGTGGAAATTTCGCGGCCTTTGCCGACAACGGTGGACCGGGCATGGCTGGCATTGGTGTCGCTGCCCTTTCTCTTTTTCTTCATCGGCGGTCTTGGAACCTTTGCGGAGACTGTGGCTCGTGCGGTCACGCGGGTGATCGCGGGGACTAAGGGCGAGGGAGAGGTCATGTTCACCGGTGTCTCCTGGCTCGCCGTGGCATGGATGTGCCGTCCCCTGCGGCGGGGAGCCTTTGCGCCCCCGCTGACCGGCCACGCCCTCGGGGCGGCACTCATTGGCAATCTATTCTTCACCCCGCTGGGCGTGATGCTGATCTGGGTCTTCGATCATGGTGTGCTGATGTGCATGGACCGCAACTACTGCGCGAGTTCCGTCATCCTGCTGATCCTCGTCGAATGGCAGTTCCTCGGCTCACTGTGGAGAGCGATGAAGCGGCCGGCTCCCGTGGCGGCGGGCAGGTCCGGACTGAGGGCGTCCGTTTGGGCGGCAGGCAAAAGAATTCTCTTCGCGGCAGGCCTGGCAGGCTTTTATCCCTGCGGCTGGCTGTTCGCCATGGCCAGCGGACGGGGCGGAGATCCTGGCTTTATTTTTCTGTTTGGTCTTCTGTTCCTCTGGCTGGGATGGCTGCTGGCCGCTGCACCGGAAAAGCAGTTTCTCAACACCGCCGGCGCTGTGGCCAACGATACGCCGGATGTGTGAGTGAACCCGGTCGCGCAGCGGCCCGATTCATCGGGGCCGGGACAAACACCGCCGGAAATAGAGCGGGCTTTCAGCTTTCCAAATTGAGATACCCGGTCCCTGGGGCGTTACCCCGGGGCCGGGATCGGACCGGGCTGTTGGCCCTGCCGGAGAGTGGCTACTTCGCGGCGGGCTTGAAGATCATCTGAGAGAACTGGTAGAGCGCCTTCTTCCAGTGGTTGAAGTCATGGTTGTGCCCGTCCACGTGCCATGTGTGCGGCACCTTCTTTTCCTTGAGGTAAGCGTGCACGCCCTGGCTGATATTGATGAGGCCGTCTTTGTTGCCGCAGGAAATCCAGAGCAGCTTCAGTTCCTTCGTGGCCTTGTCAGGATCGGGCACCAGTTCGGCAGGCGGCCTGGTATTGGGCGCAGAGGAAAAGCCGCCGACCCATGCGAAGGTGTCCAGGTGGCCGAGGCCGAAGTTCAGCGATTGACCGCCGCCCATGGAAAGACCGGCCAGCGCGCGGCTTTCACGGTCGGCTTTGACGGAATACTTCGACTCAATGAACGGAATGAGCGAACCGATGAGGTCCTTGTCGAACTGGCCGAAGGCAGGGGCGGTTCCCATGGCATTGGGGCCCGGGCGATCGTCTTTCTGGGCGCGTCCGTTTGGCATGACGATGATCATCGGTTCCGCCTTTTTGTCGGCGAGCAGGTTATCCAGAATGATCTCCGGGTGGCCGCCGTTGCGCCATTCGTTTTCATCGCCCCCGATGCCATGCAGGAGATAGAGTACGGGATACTTCACTCCGCTGGAATAGCCGGGCGGTGTATAGACGAGCGCCTTGCGTTTTGTGCCCACGGATTTGGAATCATACTCGACCATCTCCAGCTTGCCGTGCCCGATGCCGTCGCGCGCCTTGTCAAAGCCGTCGGGCGGTGCCGGAAAGGCCGGCTTGTCGTCGTCGTTCAGCTTTATCTGTCTGCCGGAACGGCCCCGCCCGCGTTCGGGATTCGCATCGGGCGGGCCGGCCTGCACCGTCGCCTTCTCCCCTTTCTTCGCCACGATGTCCTCCTTCCCGAACTCACCCACGGCGCGCGTCAGCTTCAACTCGCCGCCGGCAATGCTGCCGGTGTAGGTGATGCGGATTTCGTTGCCGCCCATGTTCAGCATTTCAACGAACGAAATTTTGTCCCCTTCCACCTTTCCCTCTTTGAGTTCCACCTCGCGTGTCTGTCCGCGGACTTCGGCAGTGGCTTTGCCGGTCAGCTTCTCACCTTCGTGTTTAAGGGTGTAGGAGTATTTCTGCGGACCGACCTGGGTGGAAAATTCGGCATTCCATATCCCGGTGGCATTTTCAGCAAAAGCAAAGCCCGGGAAGAGGGTCAGCACGGCGAGGGTGATGCGGGTGTTCATGAGTCGATGAGGATTGGCGGTGATTGAAAAACGGGGGAATTATTTGAGCGATTTGAGGAATTCCTTCACGTCCTCAAATTCCTGCGGCTTCAAAATGAGGCGCATCGGCGGCATGGGGGAGACGGGCGTGGCCTTATAGCTGTCCGCGAGTTTGGCGTTGGGGTCGGCCAGGCTCTCGATGAGATAGGCTTCGTCTTTCGTTTTCGCGATGCCGTCCAGCGCCGGGCCGACGGCGCTGCCTTTGCCGCCGAGCATGTGGCAGTTCACGCAGGCGGCCACGGGGTGTTTCCAGAAGATGTCTTCGCCGCGTTTGGCATCTCCGGCAGCGACGGGTTCGCCCCCGGCTTCGGACAGCGGGATGAGTTCGCAGAACTTCACGTCGTCGAAGGTGCTGTCGCCTTTGCCGTAGTGAGAGAGCATGATGCCGGCCCTGGGATTGCTGCCGCTGTTGCAGATGCACTCGATGAGCGTCCAGTCGGCGCTCCTCGTGAGACGCTCAGTCTCCACTCGGCTGAGACGGTCACTGATGCCCACCCGGCCTCCGGAAAAGTTGGCGGTCTTCGCCCAGCCGGTGAGCCGGTATTCGGTGTTCGGCTTCAGAGCGACCTCGGCATACAGAGCGGAAAAGCTCGTTTCCGGGAGGTTGCAGGTCACGGCTTTGGCTCCGCCATGGGCGGCGGCGGTCATCTGCCACTTCGCATTGGAGGGGCTGCGGAGAGGACCGCTGCGCCCTATGTCGTCATTCCTCACCCAGCCTTCGGGAAGTCCATCCGCACCGGTGATTTCAAATCCGGGGTTCGGCAGGAGATTCGGGCCTTCTTTGAAACGGGCCTCGGCCTTGTGCTGGCGGAGAAGGACGCGCGCGGCTTCGCGCAGCCATTCATCGCCCAGGTTGGAGGGTTCCACGGCCAGCTTCTTCACCAGCGTCTGGATCTCGGGGGTGGTCGGGAACTCCGCAAGTTTCACCAGGGCGGCTAGACGGGTGACGGGATCGGTGTCACTCACCACACCGGAGCCGAAATACAGTTTTTGCCCGGTCGCGCCGGAGGGGAGTGCGCGGATCGCATTGCGCCGCAGTTT
>DATAIE010000253.1:0-2315 GCA_036262875.1 Verrucomicrobiales bacterium | reverse complement strand
TGAAGCCGAGCCTCACCGACAAGGACCGCGTGGAAGTGGCCAAGTATTACCTCCATCTGGTGGGCCTCGAGCGGTTTGCGGAATCCAATATTCACGAGCTCTCCGGAGGCATGAAACAGCGGGTGGCCCTCGCCCGTGCGCTGGCTCCGAATCCGCGCGTGCTCCTCATGGATGAACCGTTCGCGGCGCTGGATGCGATGACGCGGGAGCAGCTCTACGCCGACCTTCAGAAGATTTGGCAGGCCCGGAAGAAGACGATCGTGTTCGTGACGCACAATGTGCGCGAAGCGGTCTGTCTTGGAGACCGGGTGGTGCTCTTCTCTCCCAATCCGGGCAGAATCCGTGAGGACTATGCCATCACGCTGCCGCGTCCGCGGGACATCAACAGCGTGGAACTGGCCGGGATGGCCACGGAAATCACCCGGGCGCTCAAACAACACACTGCGGAAAAGCCGGCTGCCGAATGAAGCGCATCCTTATTGCCTCCCTCTTCTTTGCCTCTCTGGTCGTTGTCTGGCATGTGCTCTACGTCATGGAGGTGTATTCCCCCGTACTTCTGCCGTCCCCTGTGGATGTCGGAAAATACCTCGTCCACGCGCTGGGGGACGGTGAGCTTTTGAGCACGGGATTCGTGACGATCAAACGGCTGCTGTTGGGCTACGCCATCGGCTGCATCATCGGGCTGCCGGTGGGCCTCCTCACGGCGCGCAGCCGGTTTCTGAACGACACGATCGGCGTCCTTGCACTGGGTCTGCAAACCCTGCCCAGCGTTTGCTGGGTGCCGCTGGCGCTCATCTGGTTCGAGGAACCGGAGCACGCGATGCAGTTTGTGGTCATCATGGGTACTCTGTGGAGTGTGCTCATCGCCGTGGACAACGGGGTGCGAAATCTGCCGCCCATCTACGCCCGGGCCGCCCGCACCATGGGGAGCAAGGGGATGCATACACTCGTAAAAGTGGTGCTGCCCGCTTCCCTGCCTTACGTGATCAGCGGGATGAAGCAGGGCTGGGCGTTTGCATGGCGTTCGCTGATGGCAGCGGAAATCTACGTGCCGATCACGACGAATTTCGGACTCGGCCACCTGCTCCACAACGGGCGGGAACTGCACCGCATGGATCAGGTGATCGGCGTCATGGTGATCATCGTGATCATCGGCCTTCTTGCGGATAAGATCCTGTTTTCGCCGTGGGAGCGGTTCGTGCACCACCGCTGGGGAACGGCGAAAACCTGACAGGTTCGCGGAGGAGGCGTTGACTTGCTCTTTGTGCGGGGCGGCGGGAAAAGGCGGCAGGGATTCCTCCCTCCCTCTTTCCGATGAATCGATTTCCGCTCCTCCTGTGCCTTCTTGTACTCTGTTTGCCCGGACTCTCGCGGGCTGTCCCCAAAGACGCCGTGAATCCGGCAGCACCGGAATGGCCGGAGAACTGGCGGGTGCATGCCGTCTTTTCATCGGTTGAGGGCGGCACTCTCCGCTGGGCGGATGGATTCACGCTGCCCCTAAAGGGAACGGTCCACGACATCGCACTTGAGCATCCGGAAGGCAGTGCGCCGGTGCTGCGGGTATGGTCTGACGGAAAACTGGTGCGCGGACCGGAGGAAGTGCCGGCTCTGGGATCGGCGCCGGCAGCGGATTTCCCGAACACCAAAACGGACCTCGGCGCGAACTTCACCGCCTATTCCCGGTTTTCCACCAAAGGAGGCGGCACGCTGTTTTCCAAATGCGCTCCCGCGGACAAGTGGTCTCCGGATGCCAAGGCGCTCTTCATCCGCGGGGGCAGGCTGGTCTATGATATCGGCTGGCTCGGCGCGATGAGCGGAGGACCGGCGGTGAATGACGGCAGTCCGCATACCGTGATCCTGACGGTGACCGATGGCCTGGCGGCTCTATGGCTGGACGGAAAGCAGGTGGCGAAGAAAGCGGGGCACACACGCCCGGATGCGGCCGGACATATTTTGAAAACCGGGCGGGCGGCTCCGGATTTTGCCGGAGCGTTTGCCGGGCAACTGGAGGATGTGCGGCTCTGGCAAAGAGCCCTGAGCGCGGCGGAAATCGCCTCCCTGTTCAAGGAGGGAACGAAAGGCGCGAACACGCCGGATTTTGAATGGAGCCCGGCGGTGAAAAGCGGGCATCCGGTGCTCGCCCCGGCGGCGGGCGCGGCGCTCCGCGAGGCATGGGTGCAGCCGCTGGAGCGGGCGGATCACGGAGAGATCGTGCGGGGCTGGAATGACAAAACGCTGGCGGAGGGGAAGGCCATCTATTCGCAACTGTGCATCGTGTGTCACGGGACGAAGGAGCAGGCCGGTTCGCTGCCCAC
>DATAIE010000252.1:0-2339 GCA_036262875.1 Verrucomicrobiales bacterium | reverse complement strand
CGCATGGATGAAGGCGGAACACCAGCCCGGAGACACTCTGCTGCTTCCCCTGGACCGCCGCCGGTGGCATGCCGGC
Source organism: Verrucomicrobiales bacterium (assembly GCA_036262875.1). Classification (GTDB taxonomy): domain Bacteria; phylum Verrucomicrobiota; class Verrucomicrobiia; order Verrucomicrobiales; family V1-33; genus V1-33. Next base: position 2,263 of record DATAIE010000252.1, on the reverse strand, counting down.
CCGTATCGCTGGGATACCCGTGGCTTTGCGCGAGTGAGGTCGGCTCCGCTCTTTGTCCTGCGGCGCTCCCTGACCTCCCGCAAGCTCGCCTCCCAGGGCGCGGCGCGTCAGCGGGCGCTGCTCCGGATGGATGAAGAACTCGCCCGCCTCTACTCCCGCCGCATCCCCTTCACCGCGCTCCATCTGGTAGTGAGCCAGAATCTGCTGCCGTTTCTATGGCAAAGCGGAGCCCTCGCGGGACGAACCTTCGACGTCCTGATGACCCGGCTCCCCCTTTCCGAACTCCAGCACCGTCTCGACAAGGCCGCCACGCGCTGGCCGGGAACGCGAACCCTTTCGGATTTTCGCGCGGATGCCGCGCTCCTTGAAGCCGAGTCCGCTGCGCTCGCGGAAGCCCGGCGGTGGATCACGCCCCACCGCGATATCGCAGCGCTGGCGGGCTCCCGTGCCGTCCTGCTGGACTGGAAAACGCCGGTCGCAGAGTCGCCGCGCCGCAGACCTGGCCGGCGTATTGTTTTTCCGGCAAGCACCCTCTCGCGCAAAGGCTCACAGGAACTGCGCGAAGTGATGCGGGACCGGGAGGAGACGCTCACCATTGCCGGCCCCTGCACGGAAGGCGAAGACTTTTGGAAAGGCATCACCGTCCAGCGTGCCAGCGAAGACTGGCTGAGCGATGCGCGCGTCGTGGTCCTTCCCGCATGGGTGGAAAACCAGCCCCGCCGGCTCCTCTCTGCGCTCGCGGCGGGAGTGCCCGTGATCTGCACCGCCGCCTGTGGCCTTTCCGGACATCCCGGCGTAACGATCGTCCCGGAGGGCGATCCCGCAGCGCTTGCCTCCGCGCTGGCGGCCCACCTGGATGAAACCAGGCCGGCCCCGCCCAGCCGCGCCGTGGCGAATGTGGTTTAGCTTCCTCAGGATTTTCCCTTTGCGGCAAACCTCGTTCCCAATCCTTCTCCTGCCACCAGATCGGGGATCTGGAATGCCTTCCGTCCGTTTGCGATGATCGTCTCGATCCCGGCATTCACCGCCTTCTCGACCGCTTTCAATTTGCTGGCCATCCCTCCCACGGAATACTCCCCTTTTTCGTTCCGGGCAAAACCGAGTACCTCATTGATGTCCGCCACGCGCTCTACGATGCGGTCCGTCTCCCCGGGGGGGATGAGACCGTCCACGCTCGTCAGCAGGATCAGCAGATTTGCACCGGCAAGCTCGGCCACGCTGGCGGAAAGGGCATCGTTGTCGCCGAACTTCAGCTCCTCCGTCGCCACCGAGTCGTTTTCATTGATGATCGGGACAAGGTTCTGCCTGTCCAGCAGACTGCGGAGCGTGTTTCCGAAGTTGGCGCGCCGTTCGTCATCGCGAAAATCCTCGTGCGTCACCAGCAGTTGCCCTACATGAAGACCACAGGCCGCCAGCAGCGTCTCGTATTTGTGCATCAACCGCGTCTGTCCCACCGCCGCACACGCCTGGAGGACGGACGTTTGCACCGGGCGCTTCTTGAACCCGAGCACATTCAATCCCGCCGCCACGGCCCCGCTGCTCACCACGATCACCTCATGACCTTCCTGCTTTAAAATAGCGATCGCCTGGGTGAGCCGGGCAAACTGGCTCTCATCCAGGGCCGCCGTATCCGGGCGGGTCAGGATGCCGGAACCAAATTTGATAACGATGCGTTGGGGTGCGGGAGAGGTGGTGCTCATGCGGCAAATGGAAAAATCCGCGCAGGAAATCGCGGAAAGCGGAAAATGGGTTGCGAAACCCGGCTGTAAAGACAAAGTGCCGCCCTTCCAGCGCTCATGCACCCCGCAGGGCTCTCAGACTGCTCCTGTAGTCTAACGGATAAGACACTGGTCTCCGAAGCCGGTGATTCAGGTTCGATTCCTGACGGGAGCACTTATAAAACCAAGGATCCGGGTTACCCCGGCAAATTACCCCGGCAATTTTCGAGCTTGCTGGTTCCGGTTCGGCGAGCGTGTTTGGCGGCATGAGAGCATCCAAATCGAAATTGCAGACCGTATCCCGCGGCCGTCGCTCCACCGCGGATAAGACGGGAGGCCGCTGGCGGATGTCGATTCGAGAGATTGAGGAAAGGGACGGCGGATATCGTTACACGACCTTTCTGGTGCAGGGCTGGAAGGAGCAGGGAAAGTGGCGGCGGAAGCGTTTCAAATCGAGAGCGGATGCTGAAGCTTTCATCGCGGCGAAGAGCCTTGAGAACGTTACCGATAATGCCGGTCTCTGCCCCGTGGTGACGACACTGCAG
>DATAIE010000251.1:0-2943 GCA_036262875.1 Verrucomicrobiales bacterium | reverse complement strand
ACCGCGGCGGCGGCGACGCAGAGGAGGGCCACCTGCGCTTTGGAAAGCGCCAGGGCTTTCATATAAAGCGTGGCAGCAATCCCGGGACCCGGCACGGCAGCGGCCAGGGCGGTGGCCTTGCCCGCAAAGGCGGCGGGAGCGGCGTAAGAGGCGGCCTTTGGCAGGACGGTGGCGGCAATGGCTGCCGCCGGGATGGTAATGCCCTTCCGTTTGAAAAGGCCGGAAAGTTTTTCAATGGCCCGGCTGACCCGCTTGCGGGCGGCTTCCTCCGTGGTGCCCATGGCATTGCCCGTATCGCGCAGACTGAGACCGCGGAAGTAGCGCAGCAGCAGCGCCTCGCGGTCGGAGGCCGAAAGGCCGGACATGGCGTCATCGAGAACGGGCATCAACTCTTTGAGCTGAGGCGCCTCCTCATCGTGGTCGTTGGTTCCGCGGATGTTCATTTCTTCGGAGTAGAGCTTTTCGCGTTTGTAGCGGCGGAGGTCATCCCGCTGGCGGCGGGCGGCTTCCATCAGGGTCGATTTATAGAGCCAGCCGCCCACGCTGGTGCGGGCAGCCAGCCAGGGTGCCTTGCGGGCGAGGGCGGCGAAAACATTCTGGGCCACATCCGAGGCCGACTGGTCATTTCCCAGGCGGCGGCGGGCGGTGCCATAGACCATGTCCTGATAACGCTCCACCAGCGTGCGAAAGGCACTCTGCGACTGGCCTGCGGCGAATTCCCGCAGGAGTTGGGCATCATCATCAGGCCGGGTGTCCATGGACTGGTTGGGGTGAACGGTGATCAGCCGCTCGCAGATATCCTGCCACACTCCCGGGAAGCGGACAGCCTGTTTTTTCCGGAAGATGTCAGCGAACGCGCACGGTCAACCGGCTGTCGTCTTTCAAGACGAGGGTCATTGAGTTCCCCGCAGTGGGAAGCCGGCCGGTCACGGTTTCCCTTTTCAGGACGAAGCGTTCGCACGAAACCTGAATCGGCGCGGATTTGAAGTCGCCTTTGTCATCGCAATCTTCCGTCACGGCGGTGAGGGTTTCGGTAATTTTACGGGCCGGGGCGAGGCTGCGTTCGAGGGTCCACGCCCCGTCGGTAATTGCCAGCCTGGTGCCGTCGAGCATCGTCGAGACCTCCAACTTATCATCCATGGTCTTGCCCCCATCCGGGGCTTCCGGCGGGACGACTTCCTGAAAATAGTGCTTTGGGTCGACTTTTCGCGGTTCGAGGGACTGAAGCATTCGTCCATCCTCCAGGGTTCCGGAAACCGGAAGCGTTACATGGGTGAGGATCCTGCCTTCCGCATTCGTGACCGTGAACGATGCCAGGGACGGCTCTGCGACAACTGGCGCAGGCTCGCTGGCGGGCGTATCCGGAAGACGCTCGCTCCGGAACAGGAACCAGTGAAGCGCGGGTTGCTCCGGGTGACGCCAGGCATGTCCCAGACTGGCTTGAACCAGGAAATCACGGCCCTGAGGCAATGGAAGGTCCGTCTGCACCTTGAAATGCGCCCACGCGCTGAGAGGGAGCCGGGACGTTTCCGCCGTGAATCCAGGCACGCCCGGCAGCCAGAGACCGAAAAATTCTTTTACCGGCTCGCCGCAAAGGGTCGCATTGAGCCCGCTTGCCTCAGACATTTCCATGAGGCAGGCCGGATTCGAGCCGGTTGAAAATCGCGGATTGAAGCAAAACTTACCGTCGTGGATGCACGGGTTGATGTAGTCCCGTCCGATCGCCATCCATGGCCACGTGTCTTCGCGCTTCCATCCCGCCCCCTCATTTTCCGCCGTATAAAACTCGGTGTGAAGCACTTCGGCGGTTCCTTTCGCGAGCGCGGCGGTCAGGTCCGGCACGAAGGACGCCATAGGATTGCCCGCGGTCAGGCGCGACAGCCATGGCTCGACCGGCGTTTCCAGAATTTGCAGAGTGTTCCCGCTGACGGGACGAAGCCGTTTTTCGGGAAGGAAGACACGGGCAAAAGTAAGACGCGCGTTCGCGCCGCAGGCATGGACGTTCGTCAGGAAAATACGTCCGGGTGCGCGAGGCAGGGCGAACTCGCAGGACGTCGAGCCGGTTGCGCTGCTCTCCACTCCCGCCGGTTCATCGGCGGCTCCCCGCGTAGCTCCATGCCAGCGCTGCCACCTCACGCCGCCCACGGGCTGAGTAAGAGCCGCCTGGCCGTCTTCAACTTCGAAACGGTGCACTACTGCCGCAGGACACTCATCGTTAGGCACCGGGATAAAGGGAACAAAGCGTGTATCCGGCGGCTCAAACCCGCGCGGCTCATGCCACTGCAGGCCGGAACTCACCCGGCCTGTTCTTTGAGACTTCTCCTCTCCGTCAGAGCGAAAGAAGTAGACGCCCGTGAGGGGAGCGCTCTCCTGGAGAAGCGTCCGGAGTTCCTGCTCATCTCCACCGGTTTCGTTGCGGCCCGCCAGCCATTTGCGCGCCGCATCCACCGGCAATTCGAAGGTCCAGCATTGAGTCGTACGCAGGAGAGAGGGCGCAGAAGCCCGTCCGGTGCCTTTCACTTTCCCAAACGCGACATAAATAAAACCGGTGGCAGTTCCATCCGCGGGCGGAGGCTCCGGCGCTGCCGCCATAAGACGAAAGTCGCCGCCGTTCGCCGTCCATTGGGTTCTCACTTCCCAAATGCGATCCTGAATCACCTTCGCAATCCGGTCTTTTACCGGCCAGGTGTTCACTTCCCGCACCACCGGCGGTCCCGCCCATTTAAATTGGATGTTTACCTGTGCGCCGGCTTCTCTTTCTTCGAATTCCGCTTTCAGCGTGCAACCCGTTTCGTGCGTTTCTCCTCCCTCCTCCTGAAACGACGTCACGTTTTCACCGCTCTTTTTTTGAATCGCCTGTTCCTGCCAGAGGCCCGCGTATTCAAACAGATAAGGCTCCTTCGTTATCTTCATCTCGCCATCTTTCAGTTCCTTCCCGTATGA
>DATAIE010000250.1:0-2071 GCA_036262875.1 Verrucomicrobiales bacterium | reverse complement strand
CTCGCGCAAGCGCACGACCGCTCGGTCCCCCTCCCTGCCCTCGCCAGAAACTATGGCCTCCTCCAGGCGGCACTCGATCCCTACGTGAACGCCCTGCACGTTAGTCTCCTCCGCCAGCGCCAGCGGGTGACACCGGAAAGCCGCGACTATCTTGACCAGCTTCGCAAACGCCTCGTCAAGGAAGGCCCGGACGCGCTCACCAAACGCGAATTGAGCGCCCTGATGTACGATCCTGACATGATGCTCCGCCTCCACTACGACCTCTGGTCCGGCAGCGGCGAGGGCCTGGCTCAGTGGTGGGATGATGCGATCAAGCAGTACAATATCCTTACCCGGGAGCCGGTAACCGCCCTCTACAGGTAGAGGACGGAGGGACAAATTCCGCCGGGACGGGGGCCGAATGACGGGTCTCCGCAAAAACCCGTTGCCAAAGTATTTAAGATGATTTAACTTTTTAGCACATCGACCACTCTGTGATTCCCCACCTTCACCCACTGCAATGAGTCCCAAGTTTCCGCGATTCCTTCTCCTCACAGCCGGCGGTGCCATGGCTTTGAGTTCCTGCAGCGTCTTCAAGAAAGACGATCCGGCTCCCGCCGCGGATCCCTACGCTGCCGCCAACCCCTACGCGACCGGTACGGGTGCAGCCCCCGCAAACGCCTATGGAGCACCCGGAGCTTACGATGCTGGAGGCACCTCCGGTCCGGGTTATACAGCTCCCAATTATAACCAACCCTACGTCCAGCCGACGACGCCCCCGACAGGCCCGGGCTACGCCGGTACCTACGACACGCCCGCTCCCTCCCACAGCGGAGGCACCGGCAGCGGACGAACTCATAAGGTCGTGGCAAAAGACACCCTTTCCGGCATTTCGAAACGCTATGGAGTCTCTGTGGACGCCATCGTACGCGCCAACAATATCAAAAATCCGAACAGCATCCCCCTCGGCAAGACGCTGATCATTCCCTGATCCCGTGCCGGGATTCCTTTAGGTGTGTGGCAAAGCCGGACGGTTCCCTGGGCCGTCCGGCTTTTTCTATTCCCGCAACGCCGCATTCCCGCTCTTGCCAAGGCCTTCCCAAGAGCCAAAATCCGCCTGCTTTTCCCAACCCCATTCATCCTGCCCATGAGCAGCCCTACCCTCGAACAACCACTGCCGTCCTCCGATGCGGGCCAATCGCATCCCACTCACCAGATCAGCAACGCGGTGATCCGTCTCGCGGGGAATTCCCAGGACGGGATTCAATCCATCGGAGGATTTCTGGCCCGTCTCGCCGGGCGCACGCAGCAGGATGTCATGACCTACATGACCATCCCGTCCACCATCAGCGGCGGACCGTCCATTTTCCAGGTGCACATTGGCAGCGGTGAAGTGCTCAGTGCCGGTGATGAGGCGGACTGGCTCGTACCCTTTTATCAGCACAGTTATGAAGACCACCTCAAATCGCTGCGCAAAGGCGGCTGGGTGCTTTATGACAGCGACCATGTAACTCCCAATCCGGAGGACAAAGACCATCGTTATCTTGCGGTGCCCTTCACCAGCGCCACGGTGGAGGCCATCGGCGGAACGGCAAAAGACAAGGGAAAGAACATCTTCGTGCTCGGACTGCTCTGCCAGATTTTCAAACTGAACAGGGAAAAGCTCGTGGCCATCGTGGAGCGGCAGTTCGGAGGGAAAAAGGACGGCAGTATTCTGCGGAACGCGATGCTGGCATTCGACAGTGGCTATGCCTGGCAGGTGGGCAACGTGCTCGACGAGGTCTTTGAATTCAAACCCGGCCACCGTTTGGAAGAGCATCGTCTGACGACGGACGGCAACCAGATGATGGTCTGCGGTCTGCTCGCCGCCGGAGTGCGGTACGGTGCGGGATATCCCATCACTCCGTGGTCTCCGATCATGGAATCTCTGCGCAGCGAACTCCCGCGCTACGGCGGCATCTTCATGCAGACGGAGGACGAACTGGCGGCCATCAGTGCGGCCATCGGGTTTTCCTATTCCGGACACATTGCGGTGACCGGGTCCTCGGGACCGGGGCTTTCGCTGAAAATGGAAGCTCTGGGCTATGCCACC
>DATAIE010000249.1:0-5512 GCA_036262875.1 Verrucomicrobiales bacterium | reverse complement strand
CCCGCGGCGGCGTGATCTCAAGATGCCCCCCGGTCCTCGCACGTACTTTCGGCAGGCCCTCACGCAGGAGCTTCAGAATAGTGGATGGATCCTCCTGCGACACCGGCGTAAGGATGGCCTCGATGCCGGACATCTCCCTTTGCAGCACGTCCAACACCGCCTGCAGGGCTTCCACGGTGGTCAGCTTATCCAGCGCCCTGTTGATTTCAGGATGCGCCCAAAGCTCAAGGGCCGGCGGACCGGCAGGATCGAAGGTTTTCGACTTCTGGGGCATCGCCGGTGCCTTCGGCAGCAGGAAGAGGACAATGAGACGGTCGAAATCCTGGCTGAGTTGATGATCCCGGGCTTTATCGCAGGTTTCTTTGATCTTCTGCGCCGTGCCGTTCACCGTGACCTGCACGGCCAGGCGGTTGGCCGCATCACCGAGGTCTGCGGCGGGGTAGTTGGGGCGGATCGTGTTGAGGTTTACGAGATTCCACCCGCACAGTGCCCCGAGGAATCTCGCCACCACATCCTCCGCCACTTTGCAGGCATCGTTCAGGCCGCGGCTGCTGTGCCATTTCAGGCACGTCTCCATGATGGAAAGGCGTTGAAGAATGGCAGTGAGAAGCTGTTGCCGGTCAAACATGGCGGAATAGAAAACAAATCAGGTCGCAGCGATAGCACAATTCAATGCTTCCCTTTTCCTGACGGTAAGGCGTCCGGTTCATGGCCGCCGCAGGCTCTGGAATGCTGCAAGAATTGCAGCTCTGGGAGACGGCGCGTGTCCGCGGGAGATCGTTTCCTCCGGGAAGGCCATACGGTTTCGTGAGACGAACAACAGTTAGCAGCGAGCGGGACTTCCGCGAAAGGGCGAAGGCGTTCTCCGCAAAGCTGCAATCCTTGCAGCACTCCAAGGCCTTCGGCGACGATGCTTCGGAAGCGATCTTCTCTGTGAAGAAGCACCGATACAGTTTTTGTCTTGCCAAAAGACAGCTGATCATTGAAGTTATGGTTTTTATAGTCAAGATCCCCATTTCCATGCACCGCGTCCCCCGTTTCCGCGTCCGTTTTCTGTTTCTTTTGATCGTCGCCGCCCTGTTCATGGGCGTACATGAGGCCCACGCGAGGAGGGGATTTGTCCTCATCACCCATGGCGATGCCGTGAGCGAAATGGGCCCCGCCCGATTGCCCGCCGAAGCCGCCGCCGCCGCGCCGGAATTGAACGGGGCGAAGATCGGGTTTCACTACGATTATTTCGGATTCTTCTGGCTCGATCTCTGGAACTGGAACGGGGAATATGTGATCTACAACTCAGACCGGCAGGCCACTCATCTCACCAAAGCGCAGGCCGCGGTGCTCCTGGGAGTGCCCGAGAGCGAGATCGGCACGCCGCTGAACTACAAGTTTCCCTTTGGCCTCGATATCCTCGTGGGAATCGGGCTTTTGAAAATGATCCCCCGCTGGACCCGAAGGAATTCATTCAGTTCCACCGGCTTCTCCACCCCCGCCCGCGTCGATAAAAACCGCCCGCGCTGGACCCCGGCCCCGCGACGCGCAAATGCAGACGCCCCGCCCCTCAACCTGGTCTTCCCCTCCGCCGGCAGCGGAACCGCACCCCCCAGCGGTCCCCCGCCCCTCCCGCCGGAGAAGCCGTGAGATGCGTTAGGGGGCTTTTTAAAAAAGCAAAAGCGAACTTCCTGACAAAGAACAAACTCCGCCCCCTGCACTGCTGCACTTCTCTCACTCCCCTTCCCCCGCCTTCATCATCTCCTCGATCCCTCCCGCCTCCCGCCTCAGCCGGGTGAGGTGGACGAATCCTGTCCAGGCCGTGGAGATGAGGAGGATGGCACCGAAGAAGAGGGCCATGGAGAGCACTTCGTTTTTGCGGGCCAGGCCGTGGGAGTGGAGTTGCCACAGGCACAGGGCGAGCAGCGGCACGGTCATGGCGTGCAGGCGGAGGATGCCGGTGGCGCGGGCGATGGCGGTGCGTTTCTCATCCAGCGCGGCCCGCATCGCTGTGGCGAGGGACGCGTTGTAGTCCGGATGGCGGCGGCGGTGCTGGAGATACCGGCGGACGAAGAGAAGGGCAGCGGCCCAGGGCAGTGCCAGGAGGGCGAGCGCGGGGCCGTTCACGGCGGGGCCTAACATTCCTTTTTCCATCCAGCGGAAACCCAGCCAGGCGGTAAAAACCGTCAGGGCCGTGATCACAAACGTGAAATACGCCACAAACCCAAAGTGGCGGCGGCGAAGGCGGGCGGTGAATTTCCGCCGCTCCTCCTCAATCTGAAAGGCGGATGGCTGATTCCGCGGTGAGCGCCACAGGTTTTCGATTTCGTTGTCGTTCATACGTGTTTTTCCTCCTTCAGGAGGGTGGTGAGTTTTTGTTTCAAGCGCGTGAGCCGGGCTCCTGTATTGCTTTCACTGAGACCGTGGAGTTCAGCCATCTCGCGATAGGACAGGCCGTCCAGCGACAGGAGAATAAGGGATCGGTCCAGCGGCGGCAGTTGGCGAATCGCAGCATAGAGCCGCTCCAGCCGCTCCCCGTCGGCGGGGGCTTCGCTGTGCGCGGACTCCTGCGGCATCTGAGACTCATACCGCTCCATGCGCCGCCGGTAGTTCCGCCGTCCACGCTCCCACTGGAGCGCTGCATTGTGCGCCACGCGGTAGAGAAACGTGGAAACCCTGGCCCCCTGCCGGTACGCCGGGATGGCCTTCCACATCGCCAGCAGCAGTTCCTGCATGAGATCATGCACATCGTGCCCGGAGGCAAATCCCCGCGCCACATGATGCAGCAGCCCCGCGTGCCCGCGAAGCCATTCATCAAAGTGCGCCTGTTGTTCCTGCCGGTTCATGATTCTACAGAACAGGATGCACCTGCGCCGAATTCCTTACAGGAAATTTGAGGCTCGCACGCGGGCGGGAGCCGGGCTGTGCACGGAGGAAGGCGCGGACCCGTGATAGTGTGCTCCGGAAAAACAGGTTCCCGGAACTCTTGAATCCCGACGGATGACGGTGGTAATGTTTTTCATCTTATGAAAAGCATTTGGAATCGAATTGAAACCTGGCTCGCGGCGAATGCACCGGAGGTGCTTCAGGGCCTCAATCCGCCGGCCACGCAGGCACAAATCGCCTCAGCGGAGGCGGCCCTCGGCGTGACCTTTCCCCGCCCCCTCGTGGAGACGTTTCTGATTCATAACGGACAGACACCAGACAGCCCGTATCTGCTGGACGGCTGGGAGCTCCTGTCCCTGGATCGCATCGTGGAAGAGTGGGAGGTGTGGAAAGACCTGCTGGATGGAGGCGATTTTGAAGAGAACGAAAGTGATACCGACGGTCATACCGTGCCCGATTGGTGGAGCCCGAAATGGATACCCCTCACTTACAGTGGCGGCGGCGACCATGACTGTCTGGATCTTCAGCCGGGACCTTTGGGAACGGTGGGCCAAATCATCCGGATGTGGCACGACGGCCCTTCCCGGGAAGTGGTAGCACCAGGGGTGCGTGAGTGGCTCACCACCTTTGCGAATGGACTGGAGGCGGGCCGCTATATATTGAGCGATGAATACGGCGGCATCGTCGAACGCGATGCCTGAGACGCGTCTCTATTTCTGACCCGCAGCACTCGGGAACAGGGATGTGCACAGTGAGTGATCACCGCCAAAAGAATTCCCGTGGCCGCGTGAGGCCGAGGGTGATACAGCGGTGGACACGGGCCGCGATTTTCGGATTCGGAAGGTGTTTCAAAATCGAGTCAACGGTCCCGGGATCGATGGTGCTGTGCATGGCCAGCGCCCACACCAGAGCCCGGGTGCATCGCCAGTGGGGCTGCGCCTCCTGCAGGGCGAGGAGATGGCGGAGGAGCGGAGTGATGGCCCGCGCGCCCAGCGGAAAGGCGGCATTGTACAGCAAATAGAGAGCCTCGCTCCGGCTGGCGGCGGGAGTCGCCTGGAGGGCTTGTCGCAGCGCTTCGTCCAGCACTTTCACCGCTTCGGATTTCTGATCCCGTTCCGCCAGAGCGCGGACGAGCCACGACAGCACCGCGCCGCGCTGATAGGCATCCTCACCCTGTGAAGCCCTGGCGAGCGTGCGGCGGGTGAGCACCGCCAGCCGGTGCTCCGGGGCATAGCGCACCACCGCCGCCATCGCCTGAGCGGCAAACCACGGAGGGTCGATCGCCTCCGCCTCAGACAGCGCTCTTTCGTGATCCGAGGGAGCGGCGCGGAAAGCTCTATCACGTTGTCTCGTGGGGCCCACGAGGTTTCGGGGATTCGGGCGGCATTTCGATGAGATGTTCCGGCACGCCCATCCTCTGCAGGTAAGGAAGCGTGCAGCGGGAGGCGAGCCATTTGGCCGGATTTTTCCTGGCCACCAGCGGAGCAAATTCCGGCAGCAGCAGGGTGCCCATTCCCTCAAAGTTTCGCATGTCGACAATCAGTTCCGGGCAGGCGGCGGCACGCGCAAAAAGACCGCAAAGATCCTCCGCCATGTCTGAAGAAAGCTGGCAGGAAATGCGCAGCACCGAAGGTGACCCCTCGATCAGCCTGGCAGGAATACCGAAGTCAAAATAACTGCGCAATTGCTCCGTATAGTCATTCCATTCCTCCCCGCCAGCGTGGGCGTCGACAGTGTCGAACGCGGCTGCGACCGGTTCGTGCGGCTCGTCATTTTTTCCCGGACTCCAAAACGAAAATTCCAGCTTGCCGCGGTCTTCCGTCTCATAGGATCCGTTTACCGGGATCCCGTCCAGACCGATGGGACGGCGCCAGTTGGGGATGTTAGTCAGCACTCTCTCCGCCACTTCGCAGATCCCCTGCGAGGCGGCGGAGGAAATATCCAGGACGACCTGAAATCCCTTTACCGCGCCGCTGCCGGGCACCTCCACCGTCAACTTCGTCTCGCCGCCGGTCCGGGAAGCCACCCACACTGATGACCGGTGAAAGGACGGCTGGAACTGCAGTTTTAACGTATAGGGCAGGCCCGCGCTCATCTCCGGACGAAAGAGAGGAGCACGCGACCTTCCAGCGGGATTGAGGGCCATCCCGTTTTCCGCACGGTGCAATCCCGGATGGACGAAACCGCCGGGTCGCGATAGTCTCACGCCGCAGCCAGCGGCACCGCCGGCATTCCCTAACATTCCACTGAAACGGCTTCCTCCCTCCGTCCCATGAGCATTCATCGTTTCCTTCGCCTGGGCGCGTCCCTGGGCTTCGCATTGACTGTGGTGGCCTGCGAAAAGAAACCGGAGACAACCGTCGCTGCGCCACCGGATAATCAAATCCCTGCAAAAGAGGATGACTCGATTCCCCCTGCCCTGAAAAAGAAAGCGGAGACCGTCATCACAAGATACCGGGCGGACGGCATGGCATGGACGCCACCGATGCACTATCAAAACGATGGACGCATCATGCTCTATTTCGCGCCGGAAATGCCCGCCGGCGAATACCCGCCTCCGGGTTCCGACCGGTTCGTTTGGGTCTCGCCGGATACGGATGAGGTGGAGGAACGGGGCGGCCTGTAGCGGGGCCGGGTG
>DATAIE010000248.1:0-11866 GCA_036262875.1 Verrucomicrobiales bacterium | reverse complement strand
TCAGGACATCTCACCCGCGGTGGCTGCCTCCGGTGGAAAGTATCTGGTGGCGTGGACAGTGAACAGCAGAACAACTCTCAACGATGATATCAGGGCCGCCTTCGTGTCAGCGCCAGGTGTGGTCTCACCGTCTTTCACGGTGGCTGCTCTTGCCGATCAGCAGGAAAACGGGGTGGCCCTGGCAGGGGGACCGAATGGTGGATTTTTCTCCGCGTGGCGCCGGGGCCCGACCGGATATCCGCCTCAGTACGACGACATCTACGGAACGTGGATCAATGGCAATGGGACTTCCAGTCCACCGGATGGATTCCCGGTAGCCGCGTCTCCCGGGAGGGAGAGGGCGGTGTCGGTGACTGGCGGAAACTCCACCTACGGGGTGGTCTGGCGCGTGGGAAGTTCGGCTCCCTCGTCCGTTTTCGGAGCCATCGTGCCGGGCACGCCGGTGGCTCAACCCGGGACGCCTGCCCCCGTGCTGATCTCAAACTACACCTCGGAACACGGACCGGAGATCGCATGGAACGGCTCTCAATACCGGGTCGTTTGGCGGCACCTTCAAGGCAACGACTTCATTATGACGGCTCCATTTGGAGAAAACGGCGAGACGGGTCCCGTCGAGATTCTAACGGACGGACAACTCCGCCGCTCCGAGCCGGTGATCGTTGCGCGGGGCACAGGCTGGCAGACGATGTGGGTGGAAGAGGTGTTTCGCAGTTATCCTCAGGGTTCAGTTGAGCAGCGCGTTGCGTTCGCTTCGCTGAACGCGGCGGGTCAAATCACCGGCGGAGATTTTTTTGCGACGCGTTTCATAGACCGGGATACCCTGGCCGCCGCTGCCGCGCCGGACGGAGGCGTCTTTCTCGTCTATCCCGTGCCGGGAGGCGGGGCAGAGCAGGGGAAAGAACCCTCCCGCACCGGTGCCCTGGAAGCGGTGCTTTTTCGTCCGGATTTGCCAGCCGCGGATCCGGAGTTCTCATTTCTCGAAAGTGGACCGCAGACCATACTGCGCTGGAAACCGGATCCCTACTATCCCCGCGATGCGGCCAACTGTGAGACGAGCATCGATCTCCAGCACTGGGTTCCGCTGCTGATTTTGAAGCCTGGGGCGCAGACCGGGGGCACCGGGAGCGACGCGACGGTTGCGTTTCCCTCCCTGCCGGAAACGCACCGCTATTTCCGCCTGAATCCTGCGCCGGTGGCACCGTAGCGGGAATCGGCTCCGCTGCGCCGGACCGGAATGCGGCAAAACCGGAGCGAGGCATCCACTTGCGTCCCGCCGCCGTCTTCTTTAGGACTGAGGCCGCCATGATCTCCGCCACTGAATCTGCAGCCTCTCTCATCGACCCCAGCCGGGTAAGCGACACTCCGCCTGACGGAGCACCGGGAGGCTTGCTGGCAACGAAGTGGACGCGCCACAAAGACACCTCCAAACTCATCAATCCGGCGAACCGGAGGAAGTATAACATCATCGTGGTGGGCAGCGGACTGGCGGGGGCGGCAGCGGCGGCGACCCTCTCGGAACAGGGATATAACGTGCAGTGTTTTTGTTATCAGGACAGTCCGCGGCGTGCCCACAGCATCGCCGCTCAGGGCGGGATCAACGCCTGCAAAAACTATCACAATGACGGTGACAGCATTTACCGTCTGTTTTACGACACCATCAAGGGCGGCGACTTCCGGGCGCGGGAGGCCAACGTGCACCGCCTCGCCGAGATCAGCACCCACATCATCGATCAGTGCGTGGCGCAGGGGGTTCCCTTTGCGCGGGAATACAGTGGCCTGCTGGCGAACCGTTCATTCGGCGGCACGCAGGTGAGCCGGACATTCTACGCAGCGGGTCAGACGGGGCAGCAGTTGCTGCTGGGGGCCTACTCGGCATTGAGCAAGGAAATCCACAAAGGGGGCGTGAAAATGTATCCCCGCACGGAGATGCTGGACCTCGTCGTGGTCAACGGCCACGCCAAAGGCATCGTGGTGCGGAACATGGTGACCGGGGAAATCTCCTCTCATGCGGGGGATGCCGTGCTGCTGTGCACGGGGGGCTACGGCAATGTGTTTTATCTGTCCACGAATGCCAAAGGCTGCAACGTCACCGCCACATGGCGGGCCCATAAGCGCGGGGCGTGGTTTGCCAATCCGTGTTACACGCAGATCCACCCGACGTGCATCCCCGTCAGCGGTGACTATCAAAGCAAGCTCACGCTGATGTCGGAGTCCCTGCGCAATGACGGGCGCTGCTGGGTGCCGAAGCGCAAAGAGGATTGCGGAAAGCCGCCGGCCTCGATCCCGGAGGAGGACCGTGACTATTATCTCGAGCGGAAGTACCCCAGCTTTGGCAATCTCGCCCCTCGGGACATCGCGAGCCGCGCCGCCAAGGAACAGTGCGACGACGGACGCGGAGTGGGCCCCGGAGGACTGGGCGTGTATCTGGATTTCGGCGCGGCTATCAAACGCGACGGCGAACCGGCCATTCGCGAGCGTTACGGCAACCTCTTCCAGATGTATGAGCAGATCACCGGTGAGAACGCCTATCAGGTGCCGATGCGTATCTACCCGGCGGTGCATTACACGATGGGCGGTCTGTGGGTGGACTACAATCTGATGAGCAATCTTCCCGGCCTGCATGTGCTGGGTGAGGCGAACTTCTCCGATCACGGCGCGAACCGGCTGGGAGCCAGCGCTCTGATGCAGGGGCTTGCGGACGGGTATTTTGTGATCCCGGCAACGCTGCCAAATTACCTCGCCGGGCAAAAACCCGGATCGGTGAAAACGGATGCTGCGGAATTCAAAGCCGTGGAGGATGAAGTCCGCGGGCGCACCGGCAAGCTGTTGTCCATCAAAGGAAAGCGCTCCGTCAGCAGCTTCCACCGGGAACTGGGCCTGCTGGTATGGGACAAGTGCGGCATGGCGCGCAATCACGACGGTCTCAGGGAGGCCCTGCAGCGCATCCCTTCACTGCGGGAGGAGTTCTGGTCCAATGTCCGGGTCCCCGGCGACGATGACATGTTCAATCAGGAACTTGAAATGGCGGGACGGGTTGCGGACTTTTTGGAGTTTGGCGAACTCCTGTGCCTTGATGCTCTCCAGCGCGAGGAAAGCTGCGGGGGGCACTTTAGAACAGAATATCAGGACGAAGGAGAGGCACGACGGAATGATGATCAGTTTTCCTATGTCGCCGCATGGGAGTACACGGGTAACCTGTCAAAACCGGCCCTGCACAAGGAATGGCTGCACTACGAAGAAGTGCATTTTTCGACCCGGAGTTATAAGTAACCCGGGAGGCGACCGCGCAGTGAAAGAAAGCGAGGACTACGCCTCGATAGTGACCGTCTGTCCGAGACGGGCGATCTCGATTGTGCGTTCGGGATACTTCTCCTTCATGGCGGCGCGGAGGGCGGAACTGCGCTGGACTTCGCCGTGGACGAGCCAGACCTGTTTTTTGGAACCCGTCGTCCGTTCGAACCAGTCGATCAGTTCACTGTGGTCGGCGTGGCCGGAGAACCCGTCGAGGATCTCGATGCGGGCGCGGACATGGTGAGGTTCACCGAAAATGTTGACCTCCTTGTCACCGTTCCGGAGTTTCCAGCCCAGCGTATTTTCCGCGCAGTAGCCGACGAAAAGAACAGTCGTGGAGGTGTCCTCGATGTTGTTATGAAGGTGGTGAAGGACGCGGCCGGCCTCGCACATGCCTGAAGCGGCGATAATGATGAACGGGCCTTCGAGGCCGTTGAGTTTCATGCTGTCTTTTGCCTGCCGGACCATGTGCAGACCGTCGAATCCGAAGGGATTGTTTTTGGAGAACAGGGCTTCATAGACCTCCTCATTGAAACACTCCGGATGCAGACGGAAAATCTCCGTCGCGCTCACCGCGAGGGGACTGTCCACGTAGACCGGAACATCCGGAATGCAGTCCTTGGTGAAGAGATCGTGCAGGACGACGAGAAGCTGCTGCGTCCGTTCGACGGCGAAGGCGGGGATGATGACGCGGCCCTGTTTCTTCAGCGCCTCATTGAGAATCTCACAAATCTTGTCGCGGGCTCCGGTGTCCTGTTCGTGCTCACGCCCGCCGTAGGTGCTTTCCATGATGACCGCATCCACATTCTCAGCGATCTCCGGATCCCGGAGCAGTTCATTGTTATGCCGGCCGACGTCACCGGAGAACAGCAGACGCTTTTTGATGCCGGTGGCGTGATCCTCGAGATCGAGGATCACCTGCGCGGCACCGATGATGTGGCCGGCATCGATAAAGGTTAGCGTCACACCGTCGGAGACCTGAAGGGAACGATGGTAGTCCAGGGTGATAAACTGCCGCAGGCAGCGCTCGGCATCCCGTTCATCGTAGAGCGGCGTGAAGAGCTTCTGACCTTTCCTCGAACGCTTCCGGTTTACGTATTCCACGTCGGACATCTGAATGCGGGCGGAGTCCGCGAGCATGATCTGGCAAAGATCGCGGGTGGCCGGTGTGGCGAAGATGTTGCCCCGGAAGCCCTGGCGGCTCAGGTTGGGAAGATTACCGCTGTGGTCGATGTGGGCGTGGCTGAGAATGACCGTGTCTATCTGCGACGGTTCGAACGGGAAGTGCTTGTTCCGGTCATAGGCTTCTTCACGATGACCCTGGTAGAGGCCGCAATCGAGGAGGATGCGCTTACCGTTGATTTCGATAAGATGCTGGGAGCCGGTGGTGGTTTCCGCCGCGCCGTGAAAGGTGATGGTCATGCGTGGATGAAAGAGGAGAGGGAGGCAAACTTCAATGATCAAAGTTCAATCCTCAAAAGCGCCAGGCTCCAGGTGGGGAGACGCTCTGGAGCCTGGCGGTGAGACTTTTGACAGTCCAGTTATGCCTTGATATGCGCCCAGCAATGGACGTGCGGCGCACCGCGGAAGTACCAGAACATGTTCGGTCCTTCGATCTGCCACACATCCCAGATGCTGTCGTTTCCGATATCCCCCTTCTTCGAGAAGGCCATGTGCAGTTCGTCGATGCCGCGCGCAGTGATGAGCTTCATGGCCTCGTCAGCATCGGCCTTGCGGAAGGGAGCCAGAAGATCGGCCAGGACTTTTTTGAAGAGGTCCTTTTGGTCGGCGGAAAGGCTGCCGGCGGGAATGCCGGGCAACCCCTCCTTTTTACCGGAGAGTTTCACCGTCTCGGTGCTCTTCTCAGCCCGGCCTTCGGCGATCATGGCCTGTTCGCGTTGTTTGCCGTCGAGAGCTTTGAAGAGTTCGTTGGCCCGTTTGGCCTGATACCAGTAGGCGTTCCCCGGATGGTCCGGCTTTTCGTTGAAGCCGCCGGCGGCGTGTCCGTAGAAAATAGGCCCACCGAAAGCGGCACCTTCCACACTGTCGCCATCGCAGCGGCGCGTGACGTGGCGTCCTGTCAAAACGAGTTCGAACTTGCCGGTGCCGGGTTCGCCAAAGAGCGCGATGGCCGTGCTCTTTTCAAAACCGTCTCCCTCACTGTCGTGCACAACCTGATCGAAGACCGCCTTCTTGTATTCGTCGCTGTGCAGGCTGTGGAAGATTTCGCGAATGAGCGCCTGCTGATCCGGAGTGAAGGTGTCCGCCAGACTGTGCGCCACCACCATCCAGTTGTTGTCCACTTTGGAGCGGAGTGGATCGTCAAAGCCAAAGCAAATCTTCTTGCGCTGCTCGGCGGTAAGGCCCTTGAACAGTTGAGCGGTGAGGGTTTCCCCGGTGGGCTTCGGCGTTTCGCCGATGACCGGCAGAGCACTGGCGGCGAGAAGGCCCGCCGAGGTTTTGAGAAACGAACGGCGGTTCGTCAGAGAGGGGACGGCGGAACAATCGCGGCAATCAGAGTGGGTGTTCATAGCACCGAAGAATCCGGTGCGTCCGTTCGATGGATACAAAAATCTAAACCCTAAGCGCGGAGTGCGCGGGCGCGCCGGCGTGCCCCGGTCAGCGCAAGGGTGCCGATCAAGAGGAACCCACTCGCCGGTTCCGGAATCTGGAAAGCGAAGGTCCCGGCACCGTAGCGGTTCGCCGGGCCGCCATCCACATTGTTGGGAAACGTCCCCGGCCCGTTCAGACCAAACCGTCCCCCTCCGGTAAAACTGATCAGACCGTTGCCGTTACCCAAAGAACCGGCACCCCCTGGAATGGTGCCTCCCGTGTTCAGTACCATTTCCTGCGCATTGTAGCCTTCCACCACGATGGAACCGTGGAATCCGGCCGGCAGCATTACGTCGGCGATATCCCGAATGCGGCTCGCGCCAATCAAAGGATCACTGCTCCCCGTGAATGAAAAAGGTCCGGCAAGGACGGTCTGTGTGTCGCGGTTGTAGATGTAGGCATTCAGCGTGCCGTTGATTCCGTCCTGGGCGCTGTCAAAGACCCCGATGTGGGTCATCGCAACCGGCGAGCCCCCAACGTCGAAATCCATCCCGAGCGGACCGCCAAAGTTCTGGGCTCCCACGGACCCGCTCGCCACGGAGTAGGCAAGATATTTTGGAGCCGCCGTCGTCGCTTGAAATTGAAAGGTGCCGGCCTGGTAGCGGTTCGCCGGTCCTCCGTCTGCCGTGCCGGGGTACACGCCGATGCCGCCAAACCGGCCAGTGCCCACAAACTGAAGAAGGCCACCCCCGTTGTTGATCGTCGACAGAGCCCCCGGAGCGACACCCTGATTATGGATCGCATCCACACTGACATCGTTCAGAACGATGCTCCCTTTGAACCCTGCGGGAAGTGTCACAGGCGCGCCCACTGCCTGGAAGCGGCTGCCGTTGATCAGCGTGGAGCCGGTTCCCGCCGGAATGGTGAGAGTCGCAAACGGCACGCCCGGTGCCGTGCGATCGTAGATGGAAACCGTTCGCGCCGTCGCAAATCCGTCCTGGCCGGAATCGAAGGAGCCAAAGTGAGTGATCTGAATCGGTTCCACACCGGTTTCAAAATCCATTCCCACACTCCCGGCAAAAGTCTGATTCCCCAGTCCTGCCGGATTGTCGAGAGCGATGACCCCGGCGCGGGACGACACACAACCGGCCAGTAGAAAGAAAGCCACTAAAGGTGTTTTCATAACGAACGGGCGCATTTAGGGCCGGTTTGGGACCGAATGACAAGGTAATTCCAACGCGTATTTCCGGTTAGGACGGAACAGGTGAGTGTTTCGATGAGGGATTTGGCAGGAGAAACCTCCGGGGCATGGGTATTTTTTCCCTGCGGGCAAATAAGCCCGCGGCTCGACATCGCTTACGGCGCAACACCTTATGAAAACGCCCATTCTCTTCTTTTCCGCCGGTGCTGTGTCCGGGGTGCTTGCCATGTGGCTTATCCAATCGTCCGGTGCCGCCGGTTCAGGAGGGAAGCCGGACGGAAAGTCCGTCACCACCGGTATCCGAAGCTCTTCAGAGGAAAAAGATAAACTCCTCGCCCGTGTGCAAACCCTTGAGAAGGAATTGAAGCAGGCAAAAGGCAACAAAGCGGAAAAGGCCGAAGAAAAAATCGCCGCAGTTCCGGCGAAGATGGTGTCATTCGACGAAGGAAAAATGGAGGAGATGATGAAGAAGAGTGCTGAACGGGAAGTAAGCCGTGAGGTGGACCGCCTGGCGCTCAGATTGAAACTGTCCCCCGAACAGAAGGAATCGCTGCGAAAATTCCTTCTGGCGCGAAAAGAGCAGGAGCGGGCGACGGTCAAAGCGGCCATGAGCGGAGGGAACGTCCGTGACGCTTTGAAGCCAAAGGAAAGCCGGGAGGATTTCATGAAGTCGCTGCTCACACCGGAGCAACAGGCGGACTATGCGCGTTCCCAGGAGGAACAGCGCACGGCCAAAGCAGAGGAATACGCACAACGAAAAGTGCGAAAGCTGAACAACGATCTGAACCTTTCGGAGGATCAGAAAGACAAATTTTTCCAGGCCTATGCTCAACAGAAAATGACCGTGAACGATGCGGCCAAAAAAGAGGCAGGCGGCGATGCTGCAGCCAAAGCCGGCACCATCGCTTTTACCACGGTGGGAGGATCCCTCGACGGGGGACCGCTGGAGTTTGAATTCGACAGCGATGCGCTCATGCCGGGAGCGAACCGGAGCGATCTCGACCGGTCCACTGTGGAATCCATCCTGACTCCGGAGCAGCTCGCGGTCTACGACCAGCGCAAAGCAGAGGAGGCTGAGCAGGCAAAGAACAACATGTTCCACTTCGAAGAGACGGACGGAGCGGGCATTACAAAGTCGCTCGGAATCCGGATTGGAGGGTCAGAGGCTGCCCCGGCCCCGGCCAAAGACAAATAACGCCACCGGTCCCAACAAAGTCGCCCGGTGCCGGTTCGGTGCAGCGAGAAACCCCCAACTCGTCACAAACGGGAACCCGGCAGCGGGCTGCGTGGATTTTGAGAGTGGCGGATTGATTTGCAAATCATTCCTGACCGTAAAAACGTGCGTGCATGCAATGCGGGTGATTCAAGGCTTGCAGGCGGGTGGCGGCGCGCCGCATAGTCCAAGCCATACACCTGCCCTATGAAAATCCGCGCACTCTGCCTGCTCCTGCCCGTTTTTGCCTTCAAAGGCTTCCTTGCCACTGCCGCCGCCGGCACCGGTGTGGGTGCCAAACCGGCGGAGGGAGCGGAGGTCATCATCGATGGAACCAAAAAGATGCTCGATGACAAATGGATCTACTGGGAGGGGCCCGGCTTCAAGTCGGCCATGCCGGTCAAATGGAAGATCGTGGACGATCCGGTCGATAAGGGCACGGTCCTGATGACCGATGACCGCGCGGCGGACGGAGGGAAGTTCGGGGCCGCGGATATCGTCACCAAAAAGCAGTACCGCGATTTCCGGCTGCACATCGAGTTCCTCGTGATGAAGCCGCACGGCAACAGCGGCGTGTATCTTCAAAACCGGTACGAAATCCAAATTTGTGAGGGGGATAAATCAAAGCACGGCATGGGAGCGGTGATCAACGAGACCGACTCTCCCTACGAGTGTTTTGCCGGAATCGGAAAATGGAACGCCTACGATATCGTCTTCCGCGCCGCCCGCTTCAAAGACGGGAAACTCGTGGAGAAGGCCCAGGTGAGCATGTATTTTAACGGCAAAAAGGTCCACACCAACCAGCCGATCAGCCAGGTGCACGGCGGTGCCAACTCAGGAGTGGACGGTGCCAACGACGGCGGAAAAGGGATCACCGATACACCGCAGGGCCTGAAACTCCAGTGCGAAGGCCACGACGTGCGTTACCGGAATACATGGATCAAGGAGCTCGACCTGAAGGAGGCAAAAACCGACTTCACGGAGTAGGCACGCCGTTTGGGCCATCTCCACGAGAAGGAGAATATTCCTCTCTGCTGCTATGCGACACTACTCGCCGGTGCGGACGATGGAAAAAGCGACACCTCCGCCGGTCACGGCGGGAGCGTCTTCGCCAAAACTTACTGTCAGGATTCTCGTCTCCGGCACCCCGGCGGCAATCAGGGCCTTGCGCACGGTTTGTGCCCGGAGGTCGCTGAGCTGGCGGGAGTATTCCGGGGAGAGCGATTGAGCACCGGCGGAAATCAGAACGCGCTCGGGGTGACCGGCGAACCATTTGGCAATGGCGGTCACTTTCGATTGTTCGGAGGCGGGCACTTTCCAGTTATCGCCGTCAAAACGAATGACGGGAAAATTCCCCGACTGGACGCGTTCACTGCCCGGGCCGAGCAGGGAAGGAGTTTCCTGCCGCATTGGCTGAGCCTCCATGTCAGAGGGTTCGTCAGCTTCGTCGCCCGGCGAACTCTTGAACACTCCGCAGCCAGCCAGGAGGATCGCGGCGGCGGGAGGCAGGAGGCGGTGAAGGCGGAGGCTGGGCATCGTGATGGAACTGTTAGCGGGACCAGGCCGGCTCCGAGATTTTTCCCATGCCGGAAAGGATGCGCTCTTTCGATCCCGTCACGACGTTGAGAACGACGAGAGCGTTGGATTGAACGGCGACAAGGTGCCTGCCGTCCGGTGCCCAGCTGGGATGGGAGGCATTCGCCAGCAGCGTGCGAGTGCGTCCGGTTTCCATCTCGTAGACGGCGACGGATTTATCTCCACCCTTCCACGCGGTAAAGGCGATCAAGTGACCGTCGGCATTCCAGTCAGGATCGGTGCATTTTGCCGCCCCCGTTGCCAGCCGTTCAGGGTTGCCGCCGCGCCGCGGGCAGATGTAGAGCTGGGGAGAGCCTGTGGCATCCGAACAGAAAACGATGCGCTCGCCATCCGGCGCCCAGGCGGGGGAGAACTCCACGCTTTTCGATTCTGTCAGGCGTTTGCTGCGCCCGCCGTCGGGACTGGTAACGTAAATCTCGGGATCGCCATCGTGGGTCATCGTGAGCGCAATCCGGGAGCCATCGTGCGAGAATGCCGCCCCGCTGTTCGTTCCCGGGGTGCTGATGATACGCTTGCGCTTGCCGTCGCGCAGGTCCGTCACGTAGACATCGGGAAACCCGCTCAGATAGCTGGTGTAGACCAGTGCCGCCCCGCCAGGGCCGAGGCTGGGGCTCACGTTCACGCTCCGGTCACGCGTGATTTGCTGCACCCGCTGGCCGTCGCTGTCACAGACATAAATTTCCTTTGCCCCCGATTGATCGCTGACAAACGCGATGCGGCTGAAGGCAATCCCGCGCTCACCGGTGAGGGCATCGATAATGTCATCGGCATAGGCCTTCGCGTTGTCCAGCAAATCGGGGCTGTCGTAGTGATTGTTGAAGAGCACACTGCCATTCGTGGCGACGAGCGCGCCATCGATGCGTCCGGCTGAGGAACTGGCGCGCACGAGCCACTGACCCACGTTGGGAGTGACGACAAACCGTCCGCTGCGCTCAAGGCATTTGCGCACGATTTCAGAAGCCGACGCCCCCGTGCCGCCAATGAACTCTTCAATGGCCAGCTGGGGTTTGGCGTTCTGCTCGGCACAGGCGGGACGGGCGGCTCCGGCGGCCAGCAGGGCTGCGGCCCATAAACGGAAAATTGCACGCGGCGGCATGGGCGGATGCTTCGGCGGAATCTGTGAGGCGTCAAGGGCTGCCGTAAAAACCAGTGCGGAATTCCCCATTTCCGCCATGGGGGTTTTACCGCATGCCGGGAAAACCGGACCTCCTTTTTCCCCCGAATCGTCTGTTTGGTGAGGCCCCTGGATTCGTCCCACGCCTCTCTTGCGTCCATTTCGTTTCCCGGCCACAGCGTGGATGCTGTCTCTCCCCCTCATGAGCCTTCCGTATTATCACGTCGATGCCTTTACCGGGTCTGTTTTTGCCGGTAATCCGGCGGGAGTTTGCCCGCTCTTTGACTGGCTTCCCGATCCCCTCCTGCAGTCCATCGCCGCCGAAAATAATCTGGCGGAAACGGCGTTTTTCGTTCCTGAATCCGGCGGATACAAACTTCGCTGGTTCACACCGGCAATGGAGATAGACCTCTGCGGTCATGCCACCCTGGCAGCGGCTCATGTTCTCTACCGCCACCTCGGGTCACGCGAGCCGGTCCTGCGGTTTCAGACTCAGTCCGGTGAACTCAAAGTGACAAGGCAGAACGATCTGCTCACCCTCGACTTCCCCGCGCGGCCGGCCGTGCCGTGTGAGATCCCGGCAGACCTTCTCATCGGGCTGGGGCGACTCCCCGAGTTCACGGCAAAATCCCGGGACCTTCTCGCTGTTTTTGAAAGTGAACACATGGTCAGGGATTTGCGCCTCGACATGGGAGCACTGCAGAGGCTCGATGTGCTGGGCATCATCGCCACGGCACCGGGAGAAAATTGTGATTTCGTTTCACGGTTTTTTGCTCCCAGGGCGGGTGTTCCGGAGGACCCCGTGACGGGTTCCGCACACTGCACGCTCATTCCCTACTGGGCACAGCGTCTGGGGCGGAAGGACCTGCACGCCATCCAGATTTCGTCCCGCCGCGGC
>DATAIE010000247.1:0-1813 GCA_036262875.1 Verrucomicrobiales bacterium | reverse complement strand
TCACCGTCTCGAAGTCAAAGGGCTCGTCGAGCATGAATTGTCTTTAACCCTGACAGACCTGAAAACGCAATTCGAGGCAGTGGAAATCACCGCCGTCAATCAGTGCTCCGGCAACAGCCGGGGATTCTTTCAGCCGCGGGTGGGCGGCGGGCAACTCGGCCATGGAGCGATGGGCAATGCGAAATGGAAGGGCGCGCGACTGAAGGACATTCTGGAC
Organism: Verrucomicrobiales bacterium; assembly: GCA_036262875.1. Classification (GTDB taxonomy): domain Bacteria; phylum Verrucomicrobiota; class Verrucomicrobiia; order Verrucomicrobiales; family V1-33; genus V1-33. The sequence continues at coordinate 1,596 of DATAIE010000247.1, read as the reverse complement.
AAAGCAGGGCTGAAAGCCGGTGCCCGGCAGATTGTCTGTGACGGACTGGACAAGCCTGTGCTCCCGGAGACGCCGGACTTTATCAAAGCGCTGGACGTGGACCTTGCCCGGAATCCGGATGTGCTGGTCGCCTGGGAAATGAACGGTGAACCCCTGCCGGTGCTCAACGGGTTTCCGCTTCGTCTGGTGGTGCCCGGATACTTTGGCACCTACTGGATCAAGCACCTCAACAGTCTGACGGTCACCGCCGATGCCTTTGCCGGCTTTTTCATGAGTACCGCCTATCGCATTCCGGCCAACGCGGGAGGCTGCGTGGAACCAGGAACGACACCGGCGAACACGATTCCCATCAACCGCTTCAAAATCCGCTCATTCATCACCAGTGTGCAGGAGGGCGGGTCCGTGCCTGCGGGTGCGGTGACCGTGTTGCGCGGCATCGCGTTCGACAGCGGAGAGGGCCTCACCGAGGTGCAGGTGTCCACCGATGGCGGGAAAACGTGGCAGGGCGCTGTCCTCGGCAAAGACCAGGGCCGCTACTCCTTCCGGGAGTGGACATTCCCATGGAAACCGGCTGCCGGGGTCAAATCGCATGCCCTCCGGTGCCGGGCGTTTAACCGCATTGGCGAGACCCAGCCCCTTGAACCGCTGTGGAACCCGGCAGGCTACCTGCGCAATGTCGTGGAAACCGTCAATGTCGTCACCGCTGCCTGATGCCAGTATGAAACGCTATCTTTCTTTCTCATTGATGGTCGCGATCTGCGGTACGCTCGTGGCTGGTCCGGCAGAAACCGTGACCATCGAATTGCCGCCGGAGACCGCCGCCTACAAACCCGGCAAAAACATGGAACTGGCGCAGACCTTTTGCCTGAACTGCCATTCCGCGGACTACACTTCGATGCAGCCGCCGATGCAGCGAAAGTTCTGGGAGGCTACGGTAAAGAAGATGAAGGAGAAATACGGGGCACCCCTGCCGCCGGATACTACGGCGCTGGTGGACTACTTGACGTCCGCGTACGGCAAGCCGTGAGCAGCGCTACTTCTTTGCCGCGGGGCCGTGGACCCGTTTGAGAAGATCCGCCTTCAGAGCATCGATGCCAGTGCCGTCATGGGCGGAGACAGGGATCAGCTTGATCTTCGGAAAGCGGGCTTTGATATGCTTGATGTTCTCCGCCGCTTCCGGGAGGTCGGTCTTGTTGGCGAGAATGAGCCACGGCCGTTTGGCGAGCATTTCGTCATAGAGGGAGATTTCCGTCCGCAGGATGGTGAGGTCGTCGATGGGATTGCGTCCCTCGCTGCCCGCGGCATCCACCACGAAGAGGAGAATGCGGCAGCGCAAAACGTGGCGCAGAAATTCGTGACCCAGTCCAACATTATCGTGCGCACCTTCGATCAGCCCGGGAATATCGGCGACGCGAACGCGACGGTATTCAGGATACTCGATCACCCCGAGCATGGGATGCAGCGTGGTGAAGGGATACGGAGCGATCTTCGGATGCGCGGCGCTCAGCAGGCTAAGAAGCGAACTTTTGCCGGCATTTGGAAAGCCGACAAATCCCGCATCGGCAATCTGACGCAACTCGAGAAAGAAGTGCCCCT
>DATAIE010000246.1:0-13053 GCA_036262875.1 Verrucomicrobiales bacterium | reverse complement strand
CCGGAAACCGGAAATGGTACCGGAATACGGCCGTGGCCAGTATTGTCAGGGAGTCGCTCGCGAAACTGGAACTGAAGTTCCCGCCGCCGGCGTGGGATTTGAAGGGAGTGGTGGTGCCCTGAGCTCCCGCCGGTGCGACATCCCCGCTTTTCCTGATTTCTTTGCTGGTTACAGAGCGTATGTCTAACGGATGGCGCATTCATATTCGCATTCATGGAAGCCGGCCGCGTTCAGGGCAGGGCTGTGTCTTCTGCTCTATGGAGCGGGCTGCCTGGTGGCCCTTTTCGCAGGCTCTGCTCAAGCGTTGTGGCTGTTTGCAGCGGCCTGCCTGCCCGGAGGGTGGGGGCTGGTAAAGGAGAGCTGGGAGGACCTTCGCGCCTTCCGTTTGGAAATCCATTTTCTGATGCTCGCCTCGGCGGTGGCTTCGGCGGCGCTCGGGCACTGGCCGGAGGCGGCGCTGCTTCTGGTGCTGTTTTCGGCGGCGGAGGCCCTGGAGGAGTATGCCAACTTCCGCACGGAGAGTGCCCTGGAGTCGCTCTTCAATGCCGCTCCCCGCACCGCGCTGCGGTTGTCGGAGGACGGCACGGTGAGCGAAGTGCCGGTCGACAGCCTGCATGCCGGAATGCTCATCCGGATTCAGCCCGGGCAACTGGTGCCGGTGGATGTCAGGATCAGCGAGGGAGAAAGTGAGTGTGACGAGAGCAGTCTCACCGGCGAGGCCATTCCTGTGGGAAAAAGCCCGGGAGACGAAGCGCTGGGCGGCACGCTCAATCTCTCAGGACTGCTCACGGGCGAAGTGCTGCGTCCGGCGGCCCAAAGTGCGCTCCAGCAGATCATGAGCCTCATCCGCGATGCGCAGCAGCGGAAAGCGCATGCGCAGCGGTTCACGGACAGGTTTGGAACGCGATACACGTGGCTGGTTCTCGGAGGATGCACGCTGCTGTTTCTTTACTGGTGGCTTGTCACGGGATTGCCCGCGATCCAGGACAATGCGAATTCGGCCAGCGCTTTTCAGCGGGCGATCACGGTTCTCATTGTGGCGTCGCCGTGCGCGCTGGTGCTCAGCGTGCCCTCCGCCATCCTCGCGGCCATCGCGCGGGGTGCCCGCATGGGCGTGATCTTCCGCGGCGGTTCCTCCATCGAGGATCTGGCGAATGTAAACACCGTGGCGCTCGACAAGACCGGCACGCTGACCACCGGCGAACTGGTCGTCGAGGAAGTGCACGCGTTCACCGGTGACGAAGCGGCGCTGCGGCACGCGGCGTTCAACCTCGCCCGGCAGTCCACGCATCCGTTGTCGCGGGCGATCGCGCGCCGGTTCGCATCGACGGAGACGGTGGAGCAGCCCGGGGATTTCACGAATGTTCCCGGCAGCGGTGTAACGGGTACCTTCGGAGGCGGTGCGTGGTATATGGGAAAGCGGTCCTGGATTCAGCAATACGCGCCCTCGCTGCCTCCCGGGGAGGAAACCGAGCGCGCACCGGTCCATTCGGAAGTGTGGCTTTGCGGTCCGGGCGTTTCCGGCTGCCTGTTCCTGCGCGATCAACCGCGCCCGGGTGTGGCCGATCTCCTGACAAAATTGCACCAGGCAGGCCTCCGCACGCTGATGCTCACCGGCGACCGTCCCCAGGCTGCGGAAACGGTCGCGAAAATCACTGGCGTGCAGGAGGTCCATGCCGGCCTGCTGCCCGCGGACAAGACCGCCCTCATCCAGCGTCTCCAAAGCGAGGGCCGCCGGGTGGCCATGGTGGGCGACGGCGTCAATGACGCGCCTGCCCTGACCGCTGCAAACGTCGGGATCGCTATGGGCCTGCGCGGCTCGGATGCGGCGCTGGAGCAATCGGACCTCGTGCTCTCCCGTGATCGTCTCGACGCGTTTCTTGATGCCCTGATGCTGAGCCGCCGCGCGGTGAGGGTGATGCGTCAGAATGTGTTCGTTGCCCTGGGGATGGCCTCTCTCATGGTTCTGGTTAGCATCGTTGCAGAGATTCCGCTCTGGCTCGGTGTTTTGACGCATGAAGGGAGCACTGCGATCGTTGTGCTCAACAGTCTCCGGCTTCTCCTGCGAACCGGCAGCAGGAGGGAATCAGGCGTCCCGTGACGGTAGGTCCTCCGGCGTGTTGACGTTCGTAAACCAGGCTTTCTTGATGGCCATGGCCGGCGCGCGCAGCAATCCGCCGTCCACCCCGCGGGTGATAAACTCCTGCATCGAAAACCGGCCCGCCGCGATTTGCTCCGCCGCCAGACTGGACATTGATTTTGGATACACCGCCGCCAGAGGTTCATAGTAGCCGCCGCTGTCTTCCATAACCACGGCCCCGCACCCGGAGGCGCACTCGTCGACGAGCTGCTGCAAAAACGAAACCGGCAGCAGTGGCAGGTCGATCCCGAGTACCACCAGATATGGTTCCTGACAAATCTCCAGACAACTTCCCACGCCTCCGAGCGGTCCGGCATCCGGCCACCGGTCAGCCACCTGCGTGATCCCCGGCAGCGCCGGAAACGCCTGCTCCCGCCGGCACGACAACAACAACTGTGGTGCCCGCAGCGCCCGCAGTTTTCCCATCTGGTGTTCCCACAGAGGCTGTCCCTCCCATGGCAGAAAGGCCTTGTCGCTGCCCATCCGTCGCGAGCGCCCTCCCGCGATGAGGGCTGCGGCAAACCGCACCTGCTGGATGTCGTTAGCCATGGGAAAGGATGCGGCTCCTCTCCGCGGCATTCAGTTCCCGCCATTTCCCGGGCGGCAGATTCTCCAGTTCGAAAGCGCCGATCTTCACGCGCACCAGCCTCAGCGTCGGATGTCCCGCCGCCGCTGTCATCCGGCGCACCTGACGATTTCTGCCTTCTGTGAGTTCCATGGCGATCCAGCAGTCCGGCACGGTCTTCCGGAATCTGACGGGAGGCACTCTCGGCGGCAGTTCCGGCGGCTGTTCCAGACGCCACGCCTGGCATGGCCGGGTTTTTTGTTTGTCGAGCAGCACACCGCTCCGCAGTTTTCCCAGGGCGGCCTCATCCGGAATCCCCTCCACCTGCACCCAATAGGTCCGCGGATGGGCGTGCCGGGGATTGAGCAGCCGGTCCACCAGGGCGCGTTCGTCACTCAACAGCAGTAACCCCTCCGAATCGCGGTCCAGTCTGCCGACGGGATAGACCGCTGCCGGCAGCCCGAACTCCGCCAGCGTGCGCTGACCGGCCACTTCCGGAGTGAACTGGCTGAGCACGTCAAATGGCTTGTGCAGCGCAATGAGCATAAAGGTGAATCCAAACCCTTAACTTGCGAAATGCGCTCCAGCCACGATATTTCCACCCGCCTGCATCCTGGCGACAGCGGCGTCCGTTTCCTCCCTCATGACCAATCAGCCTGCCTCCCCCGGGGCGCGTGCCACGCGCCGCTGGCCGGGTATTTTTGCCGGACTGCTGCTCCTCGCCGGAGCGGGCGGCACTTTTTGGAAAGTGTGGCAGACCACCCAGCCGGACGAAGGGATGCTGAAGGAGCGCGCCGCGGAAAAGCTGAGGGCGGAGGTGCACACGGCGGTGGACTCGTTTCTCAACAATGACGCGAAGCAGGTCCTCACCGAGGCGGAAAAGAAGGACATGCAGGCCGTCCAGCGCGCGCTGGACAGTTTGCGGGCGTGTTTCAAGACTTACTCCGGGGGCATCGATGAATTCACGGATTCCCTGACAAGCTGGGGTATGCGCTCGAAGATCATCTACCGGAGCACGGTGGAGACGATCGAGCAGAAGGACGAGCATTCATGGACGGCTGCACTGGTCCGCGAGAAATTTGCAGAACACGTTTTGTCTGACAAGAGACTGGAGACGGACGTGATGGAGATCATGAAGCAGTTTGCCTACGACATGGAGGCAAACCGCAATGAAATGCTGGCCTCGCTGGAGACGCGTCTCAGCGCCGCTCATTTGCCGGCAACGGTGCGCGAACTGAAGCTGAATGGATTCCGCGAGCAAACACGCGGTCGAATCCAGGAACTGCTCAAAAGCCTGCCTGGCCAAAGCGTCACCGTAGGTGTGAGCAGCATTACGGCCGGCATCTTTGCCGAAGAGGCGGTGAGGCAGCTCATCCGCACCGTCATTGCGCAGGCGGCGGCCCGCATTGCCGCCAGTGCGGCGGTGAGCGGTGGCACGGCCGCAGGCGCAGCGGCAACCGGTGGCGCCGGCGGTACGGCGGTGGCACCGGGCATCGGTACGGCCATCGGTGTCGCGGGAGGACTCATTGTAGGAGCCGTGGTGGATTGGTGGATGACGGACAAATTCAAAGAAAAGGTGGCGGAGCAGTGCCGCCAGTTTCTCACCTCCACTCACGTGGCCCTCGTCACCGGCGACAAGGGTCTGGAAAAACTGCTTCTCGATCACGTAACCAGCCTCGGCAACGCCAGCCGCGAGGCGGTGGCCGTTACCCTCGCCGGTGCCGCCAATGCTCAACCTTTACGCACTCCATGAAAACGCTGACCATTTTCATTCTTGCTCTTCTGATCGCACCGCTCGCCCGCGCTCAGGGAGGTGCTGTGGCCCGTGCCGCGACGGAACTGGGCGAATCCATTCTCCGGACCGGGGGCAGGGAAGCCGCGGAGGAACTCGCTAAGATCGGCGGTCAAAAGGCCGTGCAGGAACTCATGGAACAGGCCGTCAAAGAGGGCGGGGAAGCATTGATGAAACAGACGGCGCAGCTTGCGGAGAAGCACGGTGTGCTCGCTCTGAAAGCCATGCAGGGAGCGCCGGGAATGGTTGTCCGCGCTGTGGACGGCGTTCCCGCTGAACTCGCGGAGCAGAGTCTGCGTGCCATCGTGAGCAACCCGGCGGCGATGCGCGGCATGGTGAAGGAATTCGGCAGCACGGCTCTCGAAACCGCCGCCCGCCATCCGGGCCTGGCTGGAAAAATCAGCAGCGGCATGGGCCGGGAGGGCCTCGATATGGCTCGGAAGCTCACCACGGAGGAGGCGACGATGCTTGCGCGCCACGCCGGCGACATTGCCAAACTGCCTGCGGCGGAGCGTGCTTCGGTGATGAGCCTGCTCAAGCAAAGTCCCGGCAAGGTGCTCGCGTGGATGGAAACACACCCCAAACTCCTGCTGGCCGGCTCAGCCACGGCGGCTGTCGTGCTGGCCAGAAAAGAGATTTTCGGTGAAGGCGAGACGCCGGGGTTTTTCGAGCGGGTGGGCGGCTCCGTCTATGAGACGTTCAAAGCGCCCATCAACGTGATCATCGCCGCTCTGACCGGCATCGTCCTGCTGTGGGCGGGCCTGAAAGTGCGCCGTGTGATGCGCGCGGCGGCGAGGCCGGGAAGATAGAAAGCGGGGTCAACTGTCCCACCAGTTTCCTCTGGCGAGAAACCACTGGTCGCCGCGACGCTCGAAAACGAGGTCGAGTGTGTATCCCAGATCCACATTCCAATAGTAGTGCCAGTGAAGCTCCGCGGCGGGAGTGCTCTGGTGTTTTTTGCGATCCGGTTCACCGAGAATCGCTGCGACCTCACTGGTGGAAAGGCCAGGCTTCAGACGCTTTCCCAGGAAAGATGCCCTGGCCACCGTCATGCCCCCGGCGCGCTCCGCCTTTTGAAACTGTTCTTGAGTATGGGGCGCGGAAAGAAACGGCTGGCTGGCGCAGCCGGTCCAAAGCAGGGCGGGGCAGAGAAGGAGGGAAAGCAGATGCCGGGATTTCATGATGGTAAGGGAAGGCCCCTAACGGTAACGGCGGATTTTGGCGGACTGCAAGCCCGGGCCTTTCGCTCACGATCAGCGCAGCGTGGCGCGCACCCGGAAAAAGCTGCGCAGCGGTGCCGGGAGCGTCCATCGAATGACGACACCGCCGTCGGCGGCGCGCACTTCCTCCGTGCTGCCGGGTGCAGCCGTCGTCCATGCAGTGAGGTCCGGAGAGGATTCGAGAGACACGATCGCCGCATCGCTTCCTGGCACGCACTGCTGGCTGACAAGAACGGAGCCGTCCGAAAAGGTCCACGAAGGGGCATGGCCGCCGAATGCATACGTTAACAGATCGCCGGAACTGAAAGGAACGCCGTCACCCGTTCCCGGGCTGCCGCCCGCCGCGACGCTGCTGCGCCAGCTTGCGGGGTCGCCCGCTGTGCCGCCGGGGGCTCTCAGAGTGAGACTGTAGCCGTCCCCGTCCGCTGCCGCCCAGGGCGCTTTGTCATTGTAGGTGATTGCCGCGATTACCGGCCCTGCGGCGCTGAGCAGCGTGACCGTGTCCCCCTCATTGTCCAGACGCCCGCTGTATTCACCCGCGATGGGAATGGCGCTCCCGTAACGCAGCGTGAAGGCCGCCCGGTTTTTCACGATGACGGCGCGGGTTCCCGTTGCCAGTGACCAGATGCCGCCATCATTGAAGGCGAACGCGATTCCCCCGCCGTCGCTGGTGCCTGCGAACCGGGCTCCCGCAAGGCTTACCTTTTGTGTGGAGAAGTTCAGCACTTCGACAAATTCGAAATCGTCCGGATTCGTGAATCCCGCTGTCAGTTCCGCGGCGCTGACAGCCCCCGGGTGATAGTGAATTTCGGAAACGGCCAGATTCCCCGCCGTCGCCGCGACGGCATCCGGGACGTAAACGCCCACCGTTTGCGCGCTCCAACTGGGACTGCCCTGCACGCGGGCGGTGACTTTGGTATCCGCGCTGATCATCACCGTATTGCCCGTCGCTGCCGTCGCCGCCACGGCACCGCCGGGGAGTCGCGGATCGCTGCCGTCGAGCGTGCGGTAAATCGTTCCGGAAGGTGCGGTGAGGTTCACGGTTTGGCCGGAGGGGACGACGCCGGAGGCGATGCTGAGAACAGGCGGCCGCACGTAGTTGGAGTCCACCCAGTCCCCCCGCTGCTGCAGCCACGTCTTCATGGTCGAGAGGCGCGTGGTGTAGTCCGCCTCACTGGGGATGCCCTGGAGCACGGCTTTTGCTCCGGTGATCTCCGCGCCCTGCGCATCGATGATGGCATTCATGCGGGCATTGCTCATGGGGCCGCGGCGGAACGCGAACCAGCGGTCGATGTAAAGCTGCATGAAGTCAGGGTCGGCAAAAAGCCGGGGATACCAGAGTTGATCCGAGCGCCAGCGCAGGTTGCCGGTGGCGCCGCCGCCCACCTGATAGCTTGCCCAGTTGTAGTCCCACACCGGTCCCATGCGCAGCTTGCCGTCATTGCCCTTCCACGGGAACATGGAGATCAGCATGCCGTCACCGTTGCGGGTGAGTTCGTTGAAGATGATATACTCTGCGAAGTCCCGGTCATCCAGCCACTTGCGATAGCCGTTCACCGGATCACGCCAGGTGGCGTTGTTATAGAGCACGTCCTCGAAGGACTTGTACCATCCCTCGATCGCGGCACGCTGCACGGGCGTGATGGTGTAGCCGCCGGGAGTGTCGAAGTTGAGATACCCGTTGCTCTGCTGCGGGATGTCGTCGCCCACTACGGAGGGGTTGTTGGGCGTGGTTTGCTGGATCCGATTTGGCCCGGCCGTGCGGAAGAACTGCGGTGTGGTGGACCCGTTGGGCGACGGAAAGCCGGTCTCCGGGATCGAATCCATGCGATTGATGTTGGTGATCCATCCGCCGGTCGTGCCGTTGCTGCTGAGTTTGTCGAAGTCGAGGCGGCGCCTTCCGCGGGACACCTTCTCGAGCACGGCATAGACCCCGCGGCGGTCGGTCAGCGAGAGGTCGCCGCCGTCTTCGTTGACGAAGAGTTCCACCCAGCGAAACCGCGGAGCATCATGTCCGCATTCCGCAGCCAGTTGATAGAGGAAGGTATTGAAAAGAAGAGACGGGTCCTTGTTGTTGTCCGGATCAGGGAAATAGAGAATCCAGTCGGAATGCGCCGGCATCCCCAGCACGGACACCTCCGTGTTGCCGCCCTCCTCATCCCATGCCTCCACGGAGTACGGCTTTTGCCGCCAGGTGCTGGAAAAAGCGCCCCTGCCGCGGATGCCGATCTGGCTTGTCATTTGCGGAGCACCGGACAGAGAGGCCGTGGCTCCGTTGCGCTCCCATACAGCCCAGGAGGCGCTCTGCTGAGGCACCTGGGTCACGCCGGCACCGGTGCCGCTCCAGCCCTTCTGCGGAATGGGTCCGGCGGCAAAATTGTCGATGACCATCACCGGCAGCGGTGAAGTGTAGCCAGTCATATTGGCCGCCAGTTTCATCCAGGAGCCCCGCGTTTCCCCGCTGCGCTGGCCATAGCGCTCGGACCACGCGGCCACCTGAGCGCTAGCGGAAATGGGGACGGGAGCCGTGTAGAGCACGGGAGCCGCATTGTTCAGCCGGTAATAAATCGCCGCTCCCGGTGTGCTGGTGGTCAGCGTGAGGCTGAAGGGCGCCGTCAAAAGCCCCGGTGCCTGCGAAAACTGCACCCGGGCGGGAAGCGGCGGGGAGGGGTCATTAGCCGCATCAGGCGTGGGATGTGCCATGAATCCTGAAAGACTCACATCGGCCCCGCTCAGGCCGTAGGACACATTCTCATCCTGAGGGGGAAACGCGGGTGAAAACTCGTGAACCACTCCGGACGGTCCGGTGAGTGCCAGATACTCCCCGTCCTTGCCGAGTTTGAAATTGGTGTGCCACTGCCCGGCGGCGGGGGACCGGTCCTTGGACGAAAGAAAGACAATATGATAGGAGCCCGGCGTGAGATTCACCGCAGGGAGAGGCCATTTCTGCGGAGCAAGAGCACTGTCTGTCAGGAAAAGGCCGGCGAGATTCACCGTCGCCGAGGTGGGATTGTAGAGCTCGAGCCAGTCTGAAAATTCGCCGTCCTCGTCGGCGAGCACGGATTTGTTTTCCGCCATGAACTCATTGATGACCACATGCCCTGCGGCGTGAATCACCGGCACCTCGCGGGTCAGGGTGGTGGTGCCGTTCGCATTGGTCGCCGAGAGCGTGTAAGTGGTCGTGGCATTGACCGTGAAAACCGCCTGCGTCTGCCCGGTGACGCTCACTCCGTTCAGCGTCACAGACTGTGCGCCGGCGACGTTCCAGGAAAGAGTCACCTGACCGCCCGCCGCAACGGCCGGAGGAGAGGAAGTGAAGGAGGAGATCGAGGGAGGCCGGAGGATGCCGTGATAGGAGTCTGAGTGGCGAAGAAGGTCTCCGTCTGTGAGGACGGAGTCGTAGCAGGTGACGCGGTAGATGGTGCCCACCATGCCCTCGCCGTTGCCGGGATTTGCGCCCAGACGACCGGCTCCGCTGGGCAGACCGAACGCCGTGGTGACACTGCTGTTCGTTGCGGCCAGCAGACCGTCCACGTAGAGTTTCATGGTCCCGGCTCCGTTCCACACGTAGGCGATGTGTTTGATCGTCGTTGGCGTGGGAACGCCCGGGGAGAAAAGATAGTCCGCGACGCCCAACTGCGTCATGCCCATCTGCCCGGTATCCGAAAATTGCTCAAAACGCAGGTTGCTGCTGGAATTGGCACCAACGGCCAAATAGCCGTCCACAGTGGAAGGGGTGCCCTCCACGATACACTCGAAAGTGCCGTCTCCCGTGACAGTGCCAAAATTGAACGCCGCGCTGCTGGAGCCCGTGAACGTCACCGCGTTGGTCAATTTGGCGGTCGGTGCCGGTCCTGCCGCTGCATCCGCAGTAATCGTGGAATCATAGTCTGTGAGCGAGGCATGCGCTCCGGTGGAAAACCATGAGGCAACCAGCAAGCCGGCGAAAGCGATCTTCATTGAGGGGAGGATAATTTGGTAGAGTTATAGGTCTTTCGGAAAAAACCCGCAAGACCGGCAAAGTTCCCACCCGGAGCGGATCCCGTGCCGGAGTCGCGTTTGGAGAGCGCCAAAGCCACACCTCCTGCCTGCAAATCCTGAGCTTCCGCCGGAATTCATAACCGAGGGTGAACACCGCGCTCCTCTTTTCTTGCATCCCGGCGGCAACGCCTCTCATTCTTCATCCCGTTTCCATTTTTCATTTTGTCACCATGTCCGCTGCCGCTCTTCAGGAATTCCGCCTCCGGCTGACGTGTGACGATGACCGCCGGGCAATCCTGCGCGCCGCCGGGGAACGCGGTGCGTTTTTCGAAGAAGCCCTCCGGCTCGCGCAGGAATGGGAACTGGACCTGACGATCGACGATCTCAAAACCGCAGACAGGGAAGGACACCGGCGCTGGACGGAGCGATTCATATGAACATGCCTCTCTCACTGGGTGACTGGATGCCGGTGGGCGTGTCCTGCGCGCCACAGGGTTGCGCCGTGGAATGGTGCGATTTTTCAGGCGTGCGCATGAGCGAACCTTTTTTTGACCAGACGGTCACCCGTCTTCTCAATAACCCCTGCCGCAATCTTTGCCGGTTCCAGACCACGATGGAGCGTCTGTGCGATTTGGTGCCGCAGGCGGATTCCAGACCTGCGGGCGTGGTCTTCCACATATCGCGGTGCGGCTCTACGCTGGTATCCGGGATGCTGAAGGCGCTGGCGCAACACGTGGTGCTGTCGGAGCCGGCCCCTCTGGCGCAACTGCTCCTGCTCCGCCGGCGGATTCAGGGCGTGCCGGAGGAAACGTGGCGGCGCTGGCTGAGCGGGCTTTTGAATGTGATGGGCCGCAGACGACACGAAGGCGAAGAATGCTGGTTCCTGAAATGCGACGCACTGCATACTCTCGACCTGCCGTTCATCATGTCCGCCCTCCCGGAGGTGCCGTGGGTTTTTATCCATCGCGATCCGGTGGAGGTGATTGCCGCGCACCTCGACACACCTGCCCGTGTGATGGTGCCCGGATCGACCCTGCCAGGGATGGAGTCCTTCCATTCACCGGTGGACACTGACCCCGCGGAGCACATCGCGCGCATCCTCGCGGAAGTGTGCCGGGCCGCTCTGGAGGCGCCTGCGGAGAAGGGCCTCTTTATCGACTACCGGCGGCTGCCTCACGAAGCCTGGCCTGACCTCGCGCGTCATTTCCACCTGGACGTCCATCCCGGCGATGACGCCCTCCTCTGCGCAACCGGAAACCGTGACGCCAAAAACCCTGACAGATCCTGGCGGGACGACCGGACCGCAAAACGGGCATTCGTCACTCCCGCTGTTCAGGCCACCGCCGACCGCTGGCTCGGCGAAATCTTTAAGACCGTCGCCTCCCGATGAGCCCGGAAGAGGATCGTGCATGGATCCCCGCCGCCATTGTGCCAGGGGAAACGGAAAGGGTGGTGGAATGGCAGCGCATTGGTGCCCTGCGGTTTACCCATCCTTTCTTCCGCGATACGCTCAAAGCGGCGGAGAATCCCGGGGTCCATGAAACCCCGCTGGAACGCCTGAGCGAACTCGCCGCTGCTGATCCCGGCCTGCCGCCCTCCGGATTTATCTTTCACCTTTCGCGCTGCGGATCGACCCTGCTCACTCAAATGCTGGCGGCGCTGCCGCGTCACATCGTCCTCTCAGAGCCTGCGCCTGTGGATCATCTGCTGTGGCCGGAGCCTCCTTCAGAAGATGACGGAATGACCGAAACCCGTCTGCGCGCGCTGCTGGCCGTTCTTGGACGCCGCCGGTTTCCGGAGGAAAGGCATGTCTTCGTGAAATTCGATGCCTGGCACGCGCTGGATCTCGCGCTCATCCGCCGCGCCTTTCCGGAAGTGCCGTGGCTCTTTGTGTATCGCGATCCAGTGGAAATCATGGTTTCTCATTCCATGAGCCCGGGCCGCCATACCATTCCCGGCCTTCTGGACCCGTCCCGGCTCCGCGTCGCGCCACCTCCGTGGACGGAAACAGGCCTGCGAACCTACGCGGCTCAGGTGCTCGCGCGCATTGCGACGGCGGCTGCGGAGTCCCTCGATGCCGCCGGTCGTCTGCTGCACTATCAGGACCTGCCAGGGGCCTTGCCGGCAGTGCTGCGGCATTTCCAGGTGGATGCCACCCCGGCGGAAACAGCCGTGATGCTCGCCGCCTCTGCGCATTACAGCAAAGAAACCGGCCGGCTTTTCACACCAGACTCCGCACTGCACCAGTCGCAGGTGACCCCGGAAATGCGGGCTATTGCCAGTGAATACACCGGTGCCGCATATGCCGCGCTCGAAGCCCGGCGCGCCGCTCAACCACCGTTGTGAACCGGCGGATTTCCTGAAATCGCGCCAGCCTCGCGGAGCATCAAAGCGCGGAGCCACTCATCCACCGCGCAGTCGATGACCAGATGCACGCGGTCTGTCTCTCCGCGATTCGCCACCTTGTGAGGAAAATTCACGTTCACATACCAGCACTCCCCTTCCTGCATGACAATCCGATTGCCGTTGAGCACGAATTCCACCTCCGGATTGGTCATCACCGGCACATGCAGCCGCACCTCTCCGTCATCGAACCCCAATTCGTAGTCGCGGTGTTCCTTGATAATAGAGCCCGCCTTCAGCCGCAAAAACCGCACCGCCAGCAGCGGGCAGGGAAATGCCTCCAGGACTGCCCTCACGCCGGGACAGCGTTCCATCCATGGCGTGTCCGCAAAAGCCTGACTCTGCTCCGGGTCCGGAAAAATCTGATCCACCGATCCCCCCACGGATCGCAGCGGAATCGCACTCCAGTCCCCCGCATACTGGTGAACATTGAAATGCGGCACGAACTCTCCCGCCAAAAACCCCTCCAGGTCCTTTCTCAACGCCACCGCATCAAACCTCATCGGCATCAGGATCGCCTCAGGAATGGCGGACGGAGCAGGCGGCACAGCGAACATTCCGCAAGAAACCCGGTCGCCGCCACTCCGCAAGAAGGCCGCAACGCTTCATAAATCAAAAAACCTGTTGCGGCATCCCCGCACGTTGCCTAAGGGGGTGACGCGGGATAGAGCAGCCCGGTAGCTCGTCAGGCTCATAACCTGAAGGTCCCAGGTTCAAATCCTGGTCCCGCAACCATTTCAAAGCCCTGTAGGTCAAGCACTTACAGGGCTTTCTTCTTTCCCGTATGGTAGCTCGGTTGTGCAACAAAATGCAGCCGAAAACCCCAAAAATGCAATTTGTGTTGCAAGGGTAATCGCCTGGGTAAATCGTTCGTCATGCCGGGGAGGCCGAAGAAAAAGCAGAGCACCGTTCTGGCGGGCCGTCGATCCAACGAAGATCAGCAGTCCGGCAG
>DATAIE010000245.1:0-4699 GCA_036262875.1 Verrucomicrobiales bacterium | reverse complement strand
ACCAGTGTCTGCGTGGAGCGGCCCGTCGGCTTCGCGTCAATCCACGACTCGTTGTCCGAGACGTAGATGACGAGGTCGCCCTTTTCCTGCCGCTTGTTCAGCCATGCCAGCGGCGCGGAGCAGTTCGTTCCGCCCGAAGGCAGGCGGGCCAGCTTTCGCGCATTGGACATGATCGAATCCCGCGGATTCAGTTTGGCCGGCACCACATCGTCGCTGAACGGCAGTACCGAGGCATCGCTGTTCTTGCGGATGAAGGCGGCGGCCACGAGGGCGGCCACGTCAAGGCAGCGCACCTTGGAGGTGGCCCCTTGGCGCTGTCCCGTTACGGCGGACTGCATGGAGCCGGAGATATCCGGCAGGATCCACACTTTCCCGTCAATGGACGGAACATTTTCCACTGCGATCTCCATGGCATCCTGGAGTGCATTCGTGACCGGCTGTGGCATTCCGCTGTCGGTGTTGATGAACGCGGCCATCAGTTGGTAGGGAAACGCACGGGCCTTGCGGATCGCCGCCGCGTCGCTCAGACGCTTTGCGATCATCTGAATCATTGGGCGGTCCACCAGCACGTTGTGACGCAGGAAGGTGTTCAGATTCATCCGGGTCATCTGCCACGACGCCGTCCGGGCGATTTCCATCCACTGATTGGAGGTCAGCGGTTGAGCGGTCAGCATCTGGAACGGCACATCCGGCAGGCCGGCGGAGGTATTCTCTTTCCACTGCTCGAATGCCGCCACCGTCTCCGGCAGCGCCGTGCGCTCCACCTTCCGTCCGCACAGCCACGCATACAGCGCGGCGCGTTGCGGCGTGGCAGGGCGCGGATGCACCATTTTCACCACGTCGCCGAGGGAGGGTGTCTGGCCCACGCTGGCCCGGAAGACCGTGTTGTCATCGCGACGGTCGAACCAGCGCTGCACCAGACGCTTCGGCACCGTGCCCAGCGACTTCCGTCCGGTAACTCCGCTGCGCATCATCTGCACGAAGTTCCGCAGCATCTTGCCGTCGTCGATGACGCGGTCGAAGATGCGCTTCAGCATCGCGCCGTCGAGGGAAGCGAGGGCCGCGCACAGCAGCGCCGGCATGTCTTTCATATGGCCGCGCTCGCGGCAGTAGATGGCCGTCTTCGCCGTGAACTCCACCGGCACCGAGGCGCACAGCCCCAGCACCGTATGGAGCTGCTGTTCAGCGTTGGCGTAGAAGGTTCCGTTCAGACAACCCGTTACCGCATACTGCGCCAGCGCGTGCTTCGCGTTGAAGGTGTAGGCGTTTCCACCCGCAGCGTTGCGGGTCGTGGTTGCCGGCAGAGCGGCAGCGCGGGTATTGAAGAGAGTCGTGTTCGCCATGAACGTGAGTGGTTGGATGTTGGGGACCGCATCGCGAATCCCGTGCCAAGCTCGAAAAAAGCGAAATCGATAAATCACATCACGTTGATTAATAACGAGATACGATCGTAAAAGAATTTCGGGAGGTTTGATTGCCTGTCCCAAAAATCGCGAAATAATATCTGAAAAGATATTGAATTATCCTTATTAAGGTGCTTCTCTCGTGAGAAGAACGGCTCCGCTCGCATTGATGCAACGTGGAGTTTTGGAGAAACGATGTGCAATTCCGGTCACCGTGACTACACTCGAACTCAATGAAGAAACTCCCCCTCCTTGGCAACAATCTGGAAGTCTTCCGGCAGCAGTCGCGAATGACCTCAAAGGAATTCTCCGAACAGATGGAGAGGAACCATGGGGCCTCTTCGTCCAGCAGGAAGCGTTTGGAGGGTGGGCTGAACGCTGCGGAACGGTCATCGAAAGGAAAAGCATCACCGGCACCCGCTACCGTGGCGGAGTTGAGCACGAAATCGTAGAGGATGGAGAACGGGAACGGGTGATCAAGATCACCCATCCGGGACAATACGGGCACCTTGGTTCATGCCAGTGGGGAAAGTTGGAACTCGTGCAAGCGAAGCCGCTGGAATACCTTGCCCGGTTGGATCTGGTGAATCAACTGTTCAGGGATGATAACAGAATTCTCGGCGCGATCCGGCATTCATCCGGTGCGCGAATCGTCTCAGCCCAACCGATGATCCGGGGAGATCATGCAGAAAAAGGAGAGGTCATCGAATGGATGCGCTCCCTGGGATTCGCCGCCGCGGGGCAGAAGACATACTGGAATGCAAACGAGGGGCTCGCCATTTTCGATGCCCATCCCGGCAACGTATTGAGGATTCCGGACGGGCGGCTGTGTCCCATCGATATCATCCCGTGTATTGCGGATGCGAGGATGGCATCGTTCCTCAATCAGCGGGTGAAAGCATGGGCCGCGAAACATTGACTGAACCCGTTATGTCCAAGCTCAAAACAGTCGTCCTCGGCCTCCTCGGCACACGCCTCGATGCCGCCAGCGGGGCGGACCGGTGGGGCGTGTGGCGCCCTTCGATTTCGGTGGTTCAGCAGGGGGACTGGCCGGTGGACCGCTTTGAACTGCTCTACGAAGGCCGGTGGCAGGAAATGGCGGAGCGCGTGATGGCGGACATGCGCGAGGCTTCGCCGCATACGGAGGTGCGCGGGCATGTGATCGATACGGGTGAAAATCCCTGGAACTTCGAGAGTGTTTATGACGGGCTGTTCGCTTTTGCCCGCGGCTACCGCTTCGATCCTGACAAGGAGGAATACTGCGTCCACATCACGACCGGGACCCATGTGGCGCAGATCTGTTTGTTTCTCCTAACGGAAAGCCGCCATCTGCCGGCGAAGCTGCTGCAGACGGCTCCCAAACAGCGGGCGCACAGCAAAAAGCGCGCGGAGGGCCGAGTGGACATTATCGATCTGGACCTCGCGCGCTACGACCGCTTGCAGACGCGTTTTGCGCAGGAGCACAAGGAAACGCAGCAGCACCTGAAGAGCGGCATCGCGACGAAGAACAAAGCGTTCAACGCACTCATTGAGCGCATCGAGCGGGTGGCCGCCTCCTCGCGTGAACCCCTGCTCCTGACAGGGCCTACGGGCGCGGGGAAAAGTCAGCTCGCCCGCCGTATCTTTGAATTGCGGCAGCGGGGCGGGCTGCGCGGGAAATTCGTGGAGGTGAACTGCGCCACGCTCCGCGGCGATGCGGCGATGAGCACGCTGTTCGGTCATGTGAAGGGTGCCTTCACCGGAGCGTTGTCCGACCGCGCGGGGTTGCTGCGCGAAGCGGACGGCGGGCTGCTGTTCCTGGATGAGATCGGGGAGTTGGGCGCGGATGAGCAGGCCATGCTGCTGCGGGCGCTGGAGGATAAAGTTTTCACACCCTTCGGTTCTGACAAAACAGCGCGCAGCGACTTCCAACTGATCGCCGGTACGAATCGCGATTTGGAGGAACGGGTGTGCGATGGCCGTTTCCGCGAGGACCTGCTGGCGCGGCTCAACGTATGGACCTTCTCTCTGCCGGGCCTTGCGGAGCGGCGCGAAGATATCGCCCCCAACCTCGAGTATGAGCTGGAGCGTTTCGCCGAACGCCAGGGCCGCAAAGTTTCCTTCAACAAGGAGGCGCGCGAGGCGTTCCTGAAGTTCGCCCGCAGTCCGGAGGCCGCATGGCGCGCGAACTTCCGCGATCTGAATGCGGCGGTCACCCGCATGGCCACGCTCGCGACCCGCGGGCGCATCAACGAAGCTCTGGTGGAGGAGGAAATCGACCGGTTGCGCGAGCGCTGGCGCAAACTGGAACCACCAAACTGCGCGCCGCAATCACAGGACGACGACGAGCTTCTCATGCAACTGCTCCCGAAAGAGAAGCGGGAGGACATCGACCTTTTCGACCGCGTGCAACTCGCCACCGTCATCCGCATCTGTCGCGGGAGCCGCACCATGGCCGAGGCGGGCCGCAAGCTTTTTGCCGCATCGCGCACGCAGCGCGCAGTCACTAACGACAGTGACCGCGTGAAGAAATACCTCGCGCGTTTTGATCTCGACTGGAAGACCGTGACCGGAGCGGAGTGAGGCCGTCCCCGGCGGCTTATGCGCCTAAAGGAGTATTGTTTTTCAGACAGTAACGCCGTTTCCTGTGATTCGAAAGAAATGCAGCCAACCGGTTCGCAGTTTTTCGACCCCTGGCTGATCCATTCCCGTATAACCCGGATGAACCTCTAAAACTTCCAACTCCAACCTGCGAGAAACTGCCATGCCTAAAACACTCTCTTATGGATCGAGCGGCCCCGATGTCGTCCTGCTGCAAAACACTCTCAATTCGAAAATGCCGTTCGCGGTTCCGCCGCTGATTCCCGACGGCGCTTTCGGTCCCAAAACGCTGCAGCGCGTCAAGGAGTTCCAGGCAGCCAACGGCCTTGTGGTGGACGGTGTCGTGGGGCCAAAGACGTGGGGCGCTCTGCAACAGGGCAGCACCAGCGGCGGGATCGTCGTCCCCCCGCGGGACGGCTGCAACTGCGGTCAGCACGATCCCGCCAATCAGGGAATCGGCGAGTGGATCAAGTCCCTGTATTTCCAGTTTGTGAACTTCGGCGCGGCTCTGGGATTCGGGGCGATGGGAAGCTCCGGCTCGGGCTCTGCCTCCGCCGGAAGCGGGCCCCTGCGCATGCTCACCGATGTTCAAAAGAACACGCTCAAGCCTTTCTTCGGAGACAGCATCGACTATTCCACGGTGTTCATTTCGGACAAGAGCGGCGCGCAAAACCGCCCGTTCACCATCGCGTTTCCGGACACCAATCAGACGGTGC
>DATAIE010000244.1:0-1545 GCA_036262875.1 Verrucomicrobiales bacterium | reverse complement strand
CGCCCGCATAATCCTTCTCCTTCGAGCGAATTTCTCCCATCCATTCGAGAGCTACGGCATGAGCCCGCCTCCACGGCATATTCTCCGGGTCTCTTGAAACAAGCGCCGTCGTCCGTGCCAGAGCACTTTCTGCAACCTTTGCTCCCTCCTCTTTATTGTCGCTGTTCAAGAGAGCGGCCGAAAGCGCCCCCCGAATATTGGCGGCCTCCCCATGCCAGCGAAAATCCGGCGAGTCGGCGGAAAGAGCGTCGTCCATCAACCGGTCTGCCATGCGGTGATGCACCAGCCCTTGAAACAGATCGTTGGTCTCATCAAGAGCCTCCGCCAGGTCAGCCTCCGCCAGAGCGAGCTCCCGGTTAAAGCGGCCGGAAGCGAGGCCCGGATGCCCAGGGGGAATTTCCTTCAAAACTTGAACGGCTCTGCCCGCCTCCTCTACGGCGTGATCGCGCTGCCGCAGGCCAGACAAAGCACGCGACATTTGTCTGGCCCACTGTGCGCGCAAAACAGAGGAACCGGCGCCGGAATCCAGCTTTGCCATCAAAGGCGCCGCATTCTCCAGCTCTGTTTTTGCAAAAGCCGCGCGGCCCTGGGCCGTCAGCGCCTCTGCGGCGGAGAGGGCACATTCGACTGCCGCTCCATCAGCGTTCAGTTCGCGGAAAATAAGGAGGGCCTCACGCAAAGCTCCGGCGGCAGCACTGCGGCGTCCGCGGACCGCGAGGGAATCCCCCTGACTTTTCAGAAAGCGGGCCCTCAAGACCAAAAACTCAGGATCCTCACGGGAAGGCGGATACTCTTTGAAGATCGCGTCCAGCGTCGCGAAAACGGGATCCTGGACGCTCAATTTTCCAAGCCGCTCCAGGTGGTTCAACAGTTCGCCGCTGAACGTGTCCATCAAGGCACGGACCTGGGCGCGCGCAATGCTTTCATCCCGGGCTTTGATAGACGCCACACGATGCTGCCAGAGTCCCCACGTAACAATACACAGTACCGCCGAGAGGCCCAGGACCATCATGATCCGGAAGCGCAGTTGCCGCCGTAGCCGGTTTTCCCGCTCCAGCGCGAGTCTTCGCTCCTCTTTTGCCCGGCGTGCATCCCGGCTGGCCTGGATCACCCTGGTAAGGCGGTCATGGCTGATTTCCACCCTGGGAACACCCGCCCGCTCCTCTATGCGCAGCAGCCGGTTCTCAATCAACCGGTCGAGCGAAGTCCGGGTGATGCCCGGTGAAGAGAGAGCCTCATCGAGAGCCCGGCTGTCCCGGTAGCCGGAGGGGGTCAGCAACTTGTCCTCGACATAGAAGCGCACCGTCTCCGGCAGTCCTGAAATGACATTTTCGTAGAACGTCTCCAGGACCTGAGCCTGGGATTCTCCTGTCAATTCACCCGGGTCCGCGAGCAGGGCGGTCTCGTAGGCCGCCACGAGCGCATCGCGGAATTCCTGTGCGCCCGCATACCGGCGCCGCGGGTCCATCTGGAGCGCCCGCAGGATGACGTCGTCAAACCCGGGATCCACGCTGCCTCTCCGGAAGGAGGGCGGATCGAACGCAC
>DATAIE010000243.1:0-3873 GCA_036262875.1 Verrucomicrobiales bacterium | reverse complement strand
ATTTCCTGCCGGAGACCACAAAGGAAGCGTTCTGCGAAAAGGTTGAACGGGCCCAGGAATACATCCGGGCCGGCGATATCTATCAGGTGAATCTGGCGCACCGTTTCCACGCGCCATGGCCTCAGGGAGCGGACCCGTTTGCTTTCTACCTCCGTTTGCGTGAAGCCAGTCCCGCTCCCTATGCAGCCTACGCTTCCCAGGACGGGCGCACGGTGCTGTCCTCGTCGCCGGAGTCATTTTTGAAGTTGAGCGGCGGTGGCGTCCGCACCCGCCCCATCAAAGGCACCCGTCCGCGGTTCGCCGATCCGGTGGCGGATGAGCGCTCCCTGCGGGAACTGATCACCAGTCCCAAGGAGCGCGCCGAACTGCTGATGATCACCGACCTGCTTCGCAACGATCTGGGGATGGTGTGTGAATATGGAAGCGTGCGGGTCACAGGATTGCTGCAGCCGGAGTGTTATGAGCAGGTGCATCACCTCGTGTCCACGGTGCATGGCACGCTCCGGCCTGGCGTTTCTCACGTGCGCGCGCTCGCCGCCTGTTTTCCGGGTGGCTCGATCACCGGCGCTCCGAAAAAACGGGCCATGGAAATCATCCGCGAACTGGAGCCGTGCCCCCGCGGGATGTATACCGGAGCCATCGGGTTCCTGGGAGCGAACGGCGAGAGCCATTTCAACGTGGCCATCCGCACCGTCAGCGTGGAGGACGGTGCCGCCTCATTCCATACCGGCGCCGGAATCGTGGCTGACTCCGTGCCGGAAATGGAATGGGAGGAGACGATGCACAAGGCCGCGGGAATTCTGGAGGCGGCACGCAGCGCAGACGGATAGCCGCCTCAGCGTGTTCCTTTCCCGGAGCCGGTTCACTGAGTCACGATGCGGACGCGCATGTAGCGGTGGCTGGAACCGGAGGCAGGAACGGAATCGACCGCTTTCCATGTTTGGAAAGCCCCCGCCGTCGAAACAAGGCTTTCGAAAACCGAAGTGGAACTCCAGGTCGAGAGGTCGCTGGACACTTCCACCACATAGCTCACCCCACTGCCTGCATAGCGCTGATAGGTGAGGGTGAGAAATCCGCCGCTGATCGAGCCCACGGGCAGACCGGCCAGAGAGCCGTTGGAGGGATTGAGGCCGAGCGCGTACTCGAGGAGATTCGTCAGACCGTCACGGTCCGGGTCGCGCGTCATGCCGATCACCAGGGGATCGGTGCTGTTCAAGGTGCGCTGAGCCCAGGCATCGTAGGACTCCGAGGCGGAGACGAGGATATCATCCGATACCGAGGTGGTCCCGGTCGCGGTGAGGCGCAGCACATAGTTTCCAAAAGTGCTGAACGTGGCGGAGGTGGCAGCCGACGACGGCGCGCCAAACGTGACAGAGCCGGGACCGCTGACTTTCGTCCACAGGAGAGTCACTGCCCCGGGGTTTTGCGAACCGTAGGTAATGGCTCCCTCCAAAGAGGCGGTGGCCGGCAGGGTGATCGACAGGTCCTCCCCTGCGATCACTCCGAAGATGCCATTGAAACCAGGATTGGGAGTGGTGGCGCGCCAGGAGAGTTTATCTCCCCATGTAATCCGGGCCGCGAGGGGATTCAATATCTCCAGCGCCGCGCCGGAGCCGTCGGTGGAGGGATACCAGCTGTCCTTGTATTCGAAGTCGAGGATCCCGAGCTGGAAGCCATCGATTTCCATGCGCACCCGTTCACCGCCGTTGTCGAGCTTGCCGGTGTAGGTGCCGCCATAGGGGGCGGATGGATAAAGCGTCGAGAACGCACTCTGCGCAGCGCTGGTAATGACGGTGAAGGCTCCGGGGGCCAGTGTCTTGCCGGCGGGGAACTGGAAGGTGATTCCATTAACGAACTTCACCGAACTGATATCGAGCGTCAGCGTGGTGCTGATATTCTTCAGTTCAATGTACTCCGGGGCATTGGAACCGCCGGACGGATTGTACATCACCTCCGTGATGCGGAGGTTATCCATCAACAGTTGTTGTGCCGAGAGATCGGTGCCGTTCGAGTATCCCGGCGTGGGCAGCGTGAAGAGGCTGATGCCCGCTGAGCCATCCGTAGTGCGGCCCTGCGATACATCGGGGAGCTGAGGTGCAGAGATGATGTGATCGATCACCACGCCGTTGCTGATGATGTCGAGACCCTCCCGCAGCTTGGAGATGGAGAAGTTGAGATGGTCGGGACCCGCGGCGGCATCCCCGTCCGCATTGAACTTCACGAACCCGTTGGCTCCAATGAAACTAAGCGGAGCGATCGGGTTTTGCAGAGGATAGTTGATGGCGTCATCCGTGATGACGATGCCGCTGAGGTCCACCGGCAGGGCGAAGGAGTTGTAGAGTTCCAGGAAGTCTCCATCGACGATGAAAGCGTTGGAACCGAGCCATTCATTGAGGCGCAGTCCGGCGGGAGAACCGGTCTGAGTGGGAGTGTTGACCGCTCCGGGGGTGACCTCGCTCAACGCCCAGTGCAGATCATTGCATACCCGGCTGATCGATTTGTCCTTCACCTGGAAACCAAACTGCACGCTGTCGACGAGTTCCGCCCCCAGGAACGCACCACTGTAGAGATACACTTCGTCTCCGCCGGACTTCAGATTGAATCCGAGCGTGTCGGTGGTGAGGAGGAGGTAGCCGTTGGCGGGAACGACGGTGGCCGCCGGGAAGAGATACTTGGGACCGGAGGTCGCGCTGATGGGGTCGTCACTGATGGACCAGCCGTTCAAACTCACAGGGGTGCCGCTCAGGTTTCGCAACTCGATGAAATCCGGACGCAGCGCGCCCACAGGATAGGCGTTCACGTTCTCCGCCAGCACTTCGCTGATGACCACCGGCTGGGCGGCGGCACTGACCGTCCAGGTGAGCGACTGGGTGGCAGCCGCGTCGGCCTGCCAGACACCCGCGGAGCTTCTGCCAACGGCGCGGATGCTGTGCGAGCCGATGCTCAGACCTGTCAGCGTCACGGGCGTGGCCACAGGAGTAGCTGCCCCAAAAGCGCCACCATCGAGGCTGTATTTGTATTCGGCAATGCCGGGACCGCCGACGGTAAGCACGACGCTCTGAGAAGGCTGCACCGCGATCGGCTCACCCGAAATACTCGCGCCTGCGGGCACGAGCCCGCCCCGGTCGAGGAAATTCGGACCGGAGCAGTACGCAGGGCTTCCGGACAGCAGCGCATACATCTGGCGAATGTTGGCGGCAGTGATCCCGGTGGTGCCCGTCAGCATGGGGGAAGCGGTGAGATTCCCCGTGCCGGTCACCGGCGCGGCGATGGTCGCGGGGAACATGTTCCGGTTCGCAACAATGGAGCCCGTCGCATTCGCCGCATTTTCAAACACCTGAGCGCAATCCACGACGATATTGCCGTCGAGGAGCATGCCCAGCGCACCCGTCACTCCCGCGCGGCCCGGTTCGTTGAATTTGAACGCACCGGCACTGGAACCTGCGGCGCTGGCGGCATTGTTGATATTGACGATCGTGTTGTTCACCACGGTGTAGTAGTTTCCAGTGGTGGCGAGCACCGCGTGATCGCAATTCCAGAAAAGATTCCGCACGATGGTCAGTTCGGACGTGTTCCCGCTGTCGGCTCCGCCTGCGATGGCCGCCGAGGTATCGCTGCCCGCGGTGGCCTGGTGCATATTAAGGAAGGCGTTCCCTTCAATGTGGGCATCCGTGCCATCGAGATCGAGCGCGTCATCCGTGACATTGAGGAACGTGTTGTCGAGGACCTGAAGAATGGCGCTGGGGCGCTGACCGCCGGTGAATTCGAGAAGGTCATTCTGACCGGTGGTGCCGGCGAAGGTATTCCCCTGGAAGATGGCGTATCCCGTCAGAGGGATGCCCGTCCCTCCCGCGGCGCGCACGCCCGTCGCTG
>DATAIE010000242.1:0-4493 GCA_036262875.1 Verrucomicrobiales bacterium | reverse complement strand
GCCGTTTCCTGGCCAGCCTCGTAAGCGGCCATCGCTTCCGTGACCCGGTGGAGACGCCCCGCGAGCCAGCGTGAAAGAAGGGCAATCACCACGATGCCTCCCAGTGCCGCCATGCCGGTCGACACCGCCGCCTTGTCACGCGCGGCGGTCAGGAGCCGGAGCCATTCATCGGCAGGCACCGTGAGCACCGCCGTCATCTGGCGCGCCACACCGGGAGCCAGCGGGAACTTCGCCACATGTGAAAGGTCCTGATCCCCGCCGCCGACCTGCTTGCTTTCCACATAGCGCCACGGCTGGCCGAGGTCTGAGCCAAACGTATGGGCCGCATCCGGATGGATGAGAAAATCACCGTTCGGCGCGGCGAGCATCAGCCGGGTGGCATTGCCTGGCAGATTCGCCAGATCCGCCAGGAGCGTGCTGACATCGACATTGATCACCAGCACGCCAAACGTCGCGCCGGATTCCGCCTTCACCTGCATCGCAGCGCGCAGCGTGGGGATGTGGGGTTCCGTAACTTTCCCAAACTCCTGATTCAAATTGATCGCGGAGACGTACACCGTGTCCGGCGGCACTTGCAGCGCCTCCCTGAAGTAATCGCGATCCCCTTTTTTCTGCATCCGGTCCTGGGGAATTGTCTCGATTTGCCCCTGGTTGTTGTCCAGCCGGATGAGTTCCCTTCCCTCGTCCGCCAGTCCGATGAAACGGACCTGGAAGTAGGATGGCTTGCCTTCGAGGAGGGCATGAAATTCGTCCTCGATCAACTTCCGCCACTGTTCCTGCAGCGGGCTGCCCTGGGCCCGAACAAACTCGCGCAGGATGGGGATTTTGGCGAGGTATGCGGCATCGCGCATGACACTGACAACCGTGGACTGGAGTTTCAGTTCCACCGCGGCGGCATCGTGGCGCAGGTTGTCCTGCCATGTCAGGATCAGCGAATCCCGTCCGCCACGCCAGATCAGCCAGCCGCACAGCAGGACCAGCCCGCCCAGCAGCAGCGACCACAGCAATACGAACCGCGTCACGAGCGAAGCCCGCCACGGGATGGAGGATGCGGAATTCATGTCCCGGCGCTTCCTGGCACTTTTTGCCCCGATGGGCGAGCATTCATTGGGGAAACCTGTGCAAGGCGATACGCCGGCCATGACAACGGGAGGAACTCAGCCAACGGCATCCGGCGGGACGCCCGATGCCTTTGCCCGCGTCTTCCCCCGCTGCACCCGGGCGGACGGTTTCCGCATCGGACCTAATTTAAGAGAAATTGCACGGAATCGCTGCTGGTGCGCTCTAATCTGTTGTCGCGGGCGTTCCTTTGTGCCCTGAATTCCCCTGCATGGCCGCTGCCAATCACAAGTCGCCCAACGGC
Source organism: Verrucomicrobiales bacterium (assembly GCA_036262875.1). Classification (GTDB taxonomy): domain Bacteria; phylum Verrucomicrobiota; class Verrucomicrobiia; order Verrucomicrobiales; family V1-33; genus V1-33. Next base: position 3,130 of record DATAIE010000242.1, on the reverse strand, counting down.
ACCCGGCTCACAGGCCGCGGGGCGGGCCTGCTGCTGCTCTCGCTGGCCGTCACCGTGGCGGGCGCGGTGATTCCGGAGCCGAACGCGGTGCGCCTCGGTCTGCTGGGAATGCTGCTGCTGCCGCTGACATGGCCCCTGGCACGGCGGAACCTGAAAGCGCTGCGCGTGGAACGCCGCATTCCGGAATCCTGTTTCGCCGGTCAACTGTTCTCTATGGATCTTACGCTCGTGAATGACAAGCCGCGCATGGACAGCATGGCGGTGGAACTCGAAGACGGCATCGCGGGGCCCGCCGAGCGGGGTCTCACCGCCCGCTGGGTGCGCAACCGGGGAGGGCGTGTCGTCCGCACCCTCACGACGCGTCTCCTGCGCCGCGGCGTCAACCACCGTCTGCGCAGCATGCTGACCTCCACGTTCCCCCTCGGCCTGTGGAAGAGCCGCCAGGAGTTGCGCGAAACCGTGGATGTGATCGTGTATCCGAGACCCGTCACTCCGCGCGCTCTGGAGGAGGCGACGGATGCCGCCATGATCGACACGGATGAAGCGGAAAGCTCCCACCGGGACTGGATGGGCGACTTCCACGGCGTGCGCGCCTTTCAGCCAGGGGACCGTCTCAAACTCATCCACTGGCCCAGCACCGCCCGCAGCGGCGGAGCGCTCATGGTGCGGCAATTCGACCGTCCGCTGCCGGAGAAGTATTTTGTCCTCTTCCACAGCATCCCCCCCGAGCGAAATACCGGCGATCGGGGCGACGGATTCGAGAGTGCCATGGAACTGCTCTGCGGCATGATCATGTATTGCCGCGATCACAGCATTCCCATGGAACTCGCGGCGTCCTTTGATGACTGGCGCAGTATTCCCGTGGCCACGCCTGTCCAAATCGAGGATGCTCTTTATCTTCTCGCCGCAGCCCGCCGGAACGGTGAACGCGACCCCAACAATATGGTGCGCGCGCTGAGCGGCGTGGATCGTCACACGCGTGTTTTCATTCTCAGCGACGTGCCTGTCAAAGACTGGGAGCCGATGCTGCCGGACTTTCCATTCGCCATCACCTGCCTCAGTGTTTCCGACCTGCGGATCAAGCGGCCGGGCCTCAGTTTCAGAAGCACGAAAGACAATGCCTGACCGCCGGTAAAAACACTCCTTACACCCGCCATCATGCGCGCCGCCGTCGTCATCTACAGCCTTTTCCTCGCCGTCGAGGCGGGACTGGCGTGGGCGATTTCCGGCAATCCCTTCCTCGCGGTCGCGGTGATTTGCGGGATGTTCTTTTATGCCGCCGTGTGGAAACTCGGCGGGCCGTGGGGTGAACTCGTGCGTGCCCTGACAGCCGGACTCATCACCGTGGCCGGCCCTCTGTATTATAAGGCGGCGCTCATGCCCACGGTGCTTTGTTTTATCGCCCTGCCTCACATCCTGGCGGCGACACAGTGTTTTTGGGAGATCGCTCTCAGCAAAGACCCCGCGCAGCAAAATGTGCGTATGCGCACCATCGTGTTCACCGTGGCCTTCTACGCGGCCATGGCGTTGGTGTTTGTGTTGCTGCGCGGCGATCCAGCCGTGAGCCGCTGGATCACCTCCTCGCTCGCCGTGGTGGTGCTGCTCGCAGCGCTTCCGGGATGGGACCTTGCCAGGGTCACGCGGCTGAAACCAGGCCAGACCGCGAAGTCCACCGCGTCTCCCGGCGTGGTGGCGCGGCGTCTTATTCTGGGATCGGTGGTGCTCGGCATGGTGGCGGCGCTGTTTATGGGAGCCCTGCCGGCAGCGGCGGAAAAACTTTGCGCCATCTCTCCGCGCTGGAAGGCGAAGATCGACACGCCGGAAAAAGCCAATCCCCGTCCCCAGCAGCCGCCGCCAAAACAGAATCAGGACGCGGAAGCCAATCGTCCGGGGATGGATTCCTCTGCCATGACCGGGCGTCACGAGTTGCCGAAGAACTCGAACATTCAGTCCACGGGCAATGCAGAGCTGGGCCTGAGGATCAAAGACGAAGCCCTTGCCAAACGCATGGCCGCCGCTGGTCCTGTCTACGTCCGCAGCCACACCTTTGATTCCTGGAACGAGGGTGTCTGGCAAGCCGCCGACCAGGGTGGTAAATGGTTCTCCGACGCCGGAGACGGTGCAGAGGACGGCCTGACCGTTGTCCGCCCAACCCGCGCCGCGGGCGTGGAGCACACCATCTTCCTGCCAAATGCGGACGGCTATTCCCTGCCCGCCTTGCAGGGCGTAAATGCCTATCGGCTCTCCAAAGTATTCGGCGTGTCCGGCGAGCTCTATCAAATGCAGGCCGCGGGCAACATCCGCTACGATGCAGTCTCCACTCCGCTGATCTGGGACCAACTGCCGGACCAGGACAAACTGCGCGCCGGATCGACGGGCGTCGAAGCAGACACCCGCGTGCCCCCCGGTTCTTCCATCACGCAACTGACCTACCGCGATCCGCTCCTGCGCCCGGAAGACAACCCCACGCTGTCTGCCAGGATCAACGGCATTCGCAAATGGCTTCAGGAGAACGTTCGCTACAGCACCAAAACCAAAGGCAACGAACTCCTTACCCCGCTGGATAATTTCCTGATGGGCGAACGAAAAGGTTATTGCGACTTCTACGCCTCCGCCGCCTGCATCCTCCTGCGCTATTCGGCGGTGCCCACCCGCATCGCCTATGGCTATGCCGGCAACGAGTACGATCCGGAGACGAACGTTTTCACTTTCAGTGACGACTCGGCCCACGCGTGGACGGAAATTTATATCGATCGCATCGGGTGGACAGTCTGCGATTTCACCCCGCCGGCAAACATCGGGCATCTGAATCAGAAAAAGGCGGCACGGGCTCCCTTCGACGAGAAGGCCTTTGAGGAGACGGAAAAGAAAGCCCCGAAAAAGGAGGAGAAACCGGCGGAGGAGTTTTCCCTCGCCGCATGGTGGGATGACTTGCTCAAAAAGCTGCTCGCCATGGACACCCGCGATCTCATGAAGGAGGTGCTGAAGTGGCTGGCCGTGCTTTTGATTCTCGGGCTTCTGACGCGGTGGATGGTGACGCGAAAAAAAGCGGCGGCGGAAAAAGACTCCTTTGCGGCGGATGGAACCCAGCCGGTCTACTTTGCCGAATTCCTGCGCATTTTCCGCGAGG
>DATAIE010000241.1:0-9168 GCA_036262875.1 Verrucomicrobiales bacterium | reverse complement strand
GGATGGATCAACGGCTTCTTCCTGGCGGTGCTCATCATCGTCCCGCTTTCCGTCGCGGTGAGCACAAGAAAACTGTCGGTGGAATTTTTCCTCGCCTTCATTCTCGGGCCGCTGGCCACTCTCCGCGCGGGGTTGAGTTGTTACCATTCCCTCCGCCGGGGTTCCCGCCTGCTGGGAATACTGTTCGGTCTGTTCACCCTCGTGGTGGTGCTCTTCGAGGTGGAGTTTTATCGACAGTGGCTTCACCCCAAATAAACCGGACGCAATTTTTTCGCACGCGACTCCGGCAGCGAACGGAGGATTGCGCGCCGCAGCCGGACAGTTATAAGTCCCTCCTTTCTTGCTTACTCATGTCCGTTGCTCCCGCCTCTTCTTCTCCCATCGCGAAGGCTGCCCTGCCTCCGCCCATCCCGCTCACGGTGCGCCGGTTTCGTCAGCCAAAGAAGAATATTCCGCAGACAAAATGGGAGCGGGACCGCATCCTGAATTACATCCGGGAATATGTGGAGCGCGAAAAACCCGTGCCGCCGCTGCCGCAGGAGGATTTACTCGCTCACGCGACAAAAATTGTGGAGGCTCTCGGCCTTGATCCCATCCACCGGGACTATACCGGCGTGCTTTTCAGCAACGAACTGTGGCGCGAAACACTGGCCACGATTCCCTACGAGCGCCGCCTGCTGCTCATGCCAAAATGCCTGCGGGTGGAAAGCAAATGCCCGGCCCCGTTCGATGAATTCGGCCTTCTTTGCAAACAATGCGGCCTGTGCACGATCCAGGATTTTCAGAATGAGGCCGAGCGGCTGGGCTACGCCGTGCTGGTGGCTGAGGGCAGTGCCATCGTGATGAGCCTCATTCAGACGGGGAAGATCGAGGCCATCGTCGGCATTTCGTGCTTGCCGGTGCTGGAGAGGACGTTCCCGTACGTGGAAGCGGCTGCCGTTCCCGCCGTGGCCGTCCCGCTGCTTCAGGATGACTGTATCGACACCACCGTCGATATCGACTGGGTGTGGGATTATATCCATCTCACGAGCGATGACAAAACGCGCCGGCTCAATCTGAACGCACTTCACGATGAAGTGCGCACCTGGTTCACCCGCGACGGTCTCGACGGGCTCATGGGTGCCGCGGAAGGTCCCGCGGAGGAACTGGCCCGCGACTGGCTGGCGCGTGCGGGCAAGCGCTGGCGGCCGTTTCTCGCCGTGGCGGTGAGTCAGGCGCTGCGAAGCAACTCGGAGGCTCCTCTCAGTGACAGCATCAAAAAGATCGCGGTCGCAGTGGAATGCTTTCACAAGGCTTCTCTCATCCATGACGATATCGAGGACGGTGACGACAAACGTTACGATGAGCCCGCACTGCACGCAGAGCACGGGATTCCCTGCGCACTCAATGCGGGCGATCTGCTCATCGGCGAAGGCTACCGTCTGCTGGCGGATGCCGGGGTGCCCGCCGCGGCAATGGGCGCGATGATTCGCATTGCGAGCGAAGGCCAGCGTGAACTCTGCCGGGGCCAGGGGATGGAACTGGCATGGCAGCGGAATCCGCAGCCCCTCAGTACCGGGCAGGTCCTTGAAATTTTCCGCCGCAAAACCTCTCCGGCCTTTTCCGTGGCTCTCCTCCTGGGCGCTGCACATGCCGGCCGCCTGGATGAAGTGGAGGAGGCCCTCACCGCTTTCAGCGAAGCCCTGGGAATAGCCTATCAAATCCGGGACGACCTCGACGACCGCGAGGAGGACACCGTCGCCGGGACCACGGTGGTGCATCCCAACATCATTGAGGCGGTCGCCCGTGAACGCTTTAAAGGCAATCTGCCGGAGGCCGTCGAAAACGTGCTCATGCTGCTGGAGCGCTACAAGGAACAGGCCGTCCGGGCGCTGCAGGACATCGAGAACGCGAACCTCAAAGGGCTTCTGCGGCGCATCGTCGGCAAGATGTTCAACGAGCTTCAAATCAAAGGCTGGTGCCGTGAGTTCGAAGTGAAAAACGGAAGCGCGGAGGCTGTCGCCTGAGGGAAATGCCGCCGCTGACCGTGCCGATTCACCGCCGGGCCGTGGAAACGGCGGTCCCCGCGCCCGCCTCCGCAGGGAGAACCTTTGCCGCGTCATTGGAATAGGGCAGCACGGCGGCACAGGTTTCGCTCAGTGTCCGTGTGACTGAGGCCGCGCCGGCGTTTTTAAAAGTTTCGCGCATCTCCGGATCGAGCGTTCCCGAAACGCCGAGTCTCGCGACGTTGACAGGAAGATTCGGGAAATCGGCGCGCAATCGTTTCACAAAGCTGCGCGTTCGGGAGGTTTCGGAGCCTGCAAGATTCAGAAGGCAGATGGCCACGGCCTGACGGCCACGGGCTTCGGCGGCGGCCTCCCCGAGCAGGGTCTGCGGCGTGAGCAGAACGATGTCAGCCGAGGTGTCGCGCATCATCCATTGCATCAGACGGGCGGCTGTTACGGCGAACTCATTGAGTGGCCATACGATCACGGGAGCGCGGTGGAGAGGGACGGGCGCAGTCGCGGGTTCTGTTTCCTCCATCCCCGTGCCCTTTTCCGTTTCCTTCGCCTCAGTGGTTTCCACGGTCTCACGCAGCTTTCCGAAAATGGACTCGGCGGTGGTCGTGATAAAGAGCGCGTCGTCCTTCTCCAGCAGGTCGGAAGTTTCATCACGTTTCGCCAGAGCCAGGGCGGGAACGAATACGTGGTCCGCGAATTCCTGCAGGTCATGCTCCTTCACATAGTTACGGGCGAGTTCGGCAGCCTCCGCCTCATCGTGGGCCAGCAGACGCTGATAAAATTGAAAATGGGGCTCCATGACCGGTTTGTCCCCGAGAAGACGGGTGAAGATGGCGAAGGCGGGGACGTATTCGCCCATCACCACGAGCACGACGGTGAGGGGTGTCGCCATCACCAGCCCGACCGGTCCCCAAAGAAACGTCCACGCGACTGCTGACATGATGATGCCCATCGCGGAAAGCCCGAGACTGCTGCCATAGAGCCATGGCTCGATGACATTGTTGCTGATGATTTCAAGGCATATGATGAACCCCGCAACCCAAAGGGGCTGGCTCCAGCCGTCCGACCACATGAAGCTGAATGAAATGGGAAGCAGGGCACCGACGGTCGGTCCCACATAGGGAACATAGCGGAACAGCCCGGCGCAAAGCGCCCACAGAGCTGCGTACTCCACCTTCATGAAATAGAGGCCGATTCCGACGGTAATGCCGTAGGATCCGTTGACCAGCAGTTGCATCATGAGATACCGGGTGATGCGTTTCCCGGCATCGTCGCAGGCCTTGGTGGCCACGGTAAGATTCCGGTGTCCGCTGAAAGAGAGAAGCCGGCTCCGCATGTCATCCCAGCGCAGCAGCAGCAGAATCACAAGCAGCAGCACGAGACCCGCTGTCATCACCGGATCGAGGAAGGGAGCGATGTTCGTCACCCCCTCCAAATCCAGGGGGTTGGCGGGAGATTTCAAATAAACCGGGATCGGTTTTTCTTCATCGGTGGTGGATTTTTTCTTTGGTTTACCCTCCCCGTCGCTATTCTCCAATTCCTTCTTCACCGTATCCATCGTTTCATGGAAGGACTCCACCGCGCCTCCGCGGAAAAATGCCCGCACTTCCTTGATCTTGGCGGTGATGTTCTCTTTTTTGTTAGGCAACTCCTGCGTCAGGCTGTAGAGCTGGCTCCCGATGAGCCACGTCAGACCCAGTACGAAGGCACAGGAGAGGGAGACGACAATGCCCGCCGCCGCCGGACGGGGGATGCGTGCGGTTTGCAGCCGCTTCACCAGCGGGTTCAGCATAAAGCTGAACAGCACCGCAAGGGCGAGAGGAATGGCGACAACCTTGCCCCAGAAAAGGAGCCCGCAGACAACAGTGAAGGAAACCAGTCTCGCCGCGGTAAGCAGAGAACGGTGGGGCCGGTTTTCGGGAGGGGGAACTGTCTGCGGGGATGGGTCGGATTCGGACATCGGAGGCGTATTTCTACCGGGGGACTGACCCGGAGCGTGGCGTGTACCTTGTGAGGTGCCTCCTCCCCCCGAAAGGGGAGGGGGTGCCTCTTATTGTTTGGAGATCAATGCCGCCGTGCGGTTACAGCTTCTCCATGAAGTCTCTCAGCTTTTCCTTTGTCTCGCCGGTCTTCTTTTGAAGGCGGCCATAGAGTTCCTCCTCCTTGCCTTCCTCAAAAAGGAGATCGTCGTCCGTGAGGTTGGCATACTTTTGTTTGAGCTTGCCTTTGAGCTGGTTCCAGTTGCCTTTGAGGGACAGCGTATTCATTTTAGTGTGGAGTTGGGGGTTTGTATTTCAGGGAATGGAGGAGGGGGAGGGATCGTGGGGAAAGACCGTCACGCCCGGCTCTTCGCTGCGCTGCCTCGCCGCGGCAATCTTGCCTGCGATGAGGGGCAGCAGCATGCCGGCGGCTCCTTTCATCATCTCTCCTGTGAAGCGGGACAGCAGATTGCCTTTGCTGCGCCAGAGGAGGCCGGGCAGAATTTTGATGGCCACGGCTCCGGCGGCGACGGCAGCCATCACCGCGGTGGCTGGCCGCTGGCGGATGAAGTCCTCCGCGCGCTCCTTTGGATTGAGCGAATGACGGAGGGAACCGGCGGCGAGGGAAATGTCGTGGCGCGCGGCGGCCAGTTCGTGGCGCAGGGCTTCGCGCTCCTGCCAGGATTGAATGGTTAGTGATTTTTGAGACATTGTTGATCGATGTGAATTTCAGCCCGGGTGACGGGGAAAAAGTTTTGGGCGCTGAGGGCTTTTTTCCCCAGGCGGAGGAGGATGAGGGCGATCAGAATCATCAACCCCGCCACCACTCCGCAGGCCGCGGCTCCGTTCCCCTGAGGCAGCCACACAGTGAGAAGAAGAACCAGCCCGGCAGTGATGACCGCAAAAGCTGCCACCAATGCGACCGCTGCTGCGCCCATCAGGACCAGTCCGGCTTTCATTTCCGTCCAGGCAATTTTGGCTTCCAGAGCCGCGAGGCGACCGCGGGCGTTCGCGTATCGCAGCACGGCTGCAAGCAGTTGCTTTGCGGAGGTTTTTGATCCAGGCACCGACGAAGGGGTGACCGTGCGATGGAAAGATTGGTCTGGATGCGCCATGACGGTCTACCTTCGCATGCCATGGTCCAAAGAAGGGCTTCTCTCTTAAGTCGCTGATAATGAGGTGTTTTTGCGGAGGTTTCCGTCGCGCAGAGCAGTAAAGTAATTGCATTTTGCACTACGGAGAGAATCCTCGGGAAAATCCTGACCGGTGGACCCGCTCTCTCTTGATGGCGGCGGGTGAAAAATGAGGCTCAATCCTCCCGTTCCTGACAATCCGGACGCCCGTTTTCCGAAGTATAGTTTCCCGACCACCCAACCACTTACCTATGATTCGCCGGAGTATTTTGCTTTCTTCCCTCATCGCCGGGACCGCCGGGGCACAGGATAAAGTCACCTATCAGGATCACGTCAGGCCTATCCTTGAGAACCGCTGTCTCAATTGCCACAACGCTGAGAAAAAGAAGGGCGGCTTGGATTTGACCACGTTTGGCGGGACGATGGCGGGCGGCAGCGGCGGAGTGAACCTCGAACCGGGCGATCCGGCGGGCAGCCAGTTTTTCAAGTGCATCACCCATGCGGCGGAACCCTTCATGCCGCCGAAGAGTGACAAGCTTCCGCAGACGGAGATCGATGTGATCTCGAAATGGATCGCGGGCGGGCTGCTGGAAACGGCTTCGTCCAGCGCCAAAGTGAAGAAGAAAGCGGACTTTGCGATGGCTGCCGGGGGCAACGCCGGGAAACCGGAGGGCCCGCCAGCCATGCCGGAACATCTCCTGCTGGAACCGGTCGTGACACCGCCCCGGCCGGATGCTGTGGTCGCGATGGCTCACAGCCCCTGGGCTCCGCTGGTGGCGATCGGGTCTGCAAAACAGGTGCTGCTTTATCATTCCGTGACCAGGGAACTGCTAGGCGTGCTCCCTTTCCCGGAGGGCGGGTTTCCGGAGTGTGTGACCTTTACGCGAAACGGGGCACTGGTCCTCGCGAGTGGAGGCACCGGCGGCAAGAAGGGCCTCGTGGCAGTCTGGGACGTGAAGAGCGGGAAGCGTGTGATCACGCTGGGGGAGGAGTTCGAATCCATCGCCACGGCGGACATCACGCCGGACTACAAGAAGATCGCCATCGGCACGCGGGAGAAGCGGGTGAAGATCTACGATACCGCCAACGGCCGGAAGCTCTCTGAGATCAAGAAACATACCGATTGGGTGACGTCGGTAGCCTTCAGTCCGGATGGCGTGCTCCTCGCTACAGGGGATCGCAATGGCGGGCTGTATGTCTGGGAAACGGCGACAGGCGGCGAGTTTTACAATCTCAAGGGGCACGAAAAACGAATCGCTGCGCTCGCATGGCGTGCAGACAGTAACGTGGTCGCATCGGGCAGTGAAGACGGCACGTGGATCTGGTGGGAGATGCAGAACGGCGGCCAAGTGAAAAAGCAGGGCAGTCACGGCGGAGTGCTGACACTCAACTTTGCCCCGGACGGGCGCATGGTGAGCGGGGGCCGCGACGGCCACGTGCGCATCTGGGACGGCAACGGCAACCAGAAGCGCGATTGGATGCCTGGCGGCGGCAGCATGGTGCTGAGCACCCGGTTCACCGAAGAGGGAAAAACAGTCGTGACGGGTACGGCCGCCGGTGACATCAAGATTTGGAACGCGGAGAAAGACGGCGATGCGCTGGGATTTGTGATCTACAATCCCCCCGCGATCGATACCCGGCTCGATCTTGCAGGGAAGGAGATCGCGGCGAAACAGGGTGAAGTCGAGAAGGCGAAAGCGGCTGTCGCCGAAAAGGAAAAGCTGGCAGCCGATGCGAAATCCGATGTGGAGGCCACCAGAAAGGCCATGGCCGAAGCGGAGACCGCCGCCACCACCATGGCGAAGGAAGCCGAAACTCTGAAGGCGGAAGCCGCCAAAATGGGACAAACGAAACAGGAGTTTGCAGCGGGAGTGGAGGCCACAAAGAAGCAGCTCGCGGCCCTGACCGCTCCCGCCACCCCGGCTCCGGCCCCAACGGCGATGCCTGATCCGGTGAAAAAGGCGATCCAAAATGCCGGCGAATCCGAGCAATCGCTCAACACGCTGTCCAAAGCGGTCCTCGAAAGCAAAATCAAGACGCTGACGGAAACCCTGGCCAAACTCGACTCGGAAGCTGCGGCCCGCCAAAAGACCGCTCAGCAAAAGGAAAAGGATGCCGCCGCACAGCGCATCAAAAAGGAGGAGCTGGCCAAATCCATGCCTGAGAAGGAGAAAAAAGTGCAGGAAATGGAGAAGGCGGTCGCCGCCGTAAAACCGATGATCGATGCCGCCACGGCGGCGATTGCCGGACCCCAGCGTTCCCTCCAGTTTTGGCAGGCGGCGAAGGAGAACAAAAACGCCCTGACATTGAAAGGCGAGTTGTCGACACTGAAGGAGAAGATCGAAGACCTCAAAGCCGAGATTCCCTCATTGGAGGGGGAGGTCAAATCCCTGACCGCTCAAAAGACCGCCACTCCCGCTCCCAAGCCGGCTGACGTGCCAAAAATCGAAAAGAAAATCGTGGCCGCCAACAAGCGCCTCGACGAGGCCAAAAAGGAACTCGCCGCCGCCGAGCCCCAGCTTCCCGAAAAAGAGAAGGCAGTGGAGGCCACCTGGCAGAAATATCTTTCCATGCTGCCGAAGTAAGGGGGCTGAGAAAAACCTGGGCGGGAAGGGGAGTCGCCTGCTAAGATGGCGGACATGAGTCTTCCCGTCGCCAGTGTGCTGTTCGCCCTCGTGTCCCTCGCGACTGCCGCCGAACCGTCGTGGCCGCAGTTTCGCGGGGTGAATTGTCAGGGCATAGCGGCTGAGGGAGAGGCGCCGCCGGTATCCTTCGGGCCGCAGAGCCGCTGTCTTTGGAAGACGCCGGTGCCTGCGGGCATCTCCTCTCCGTGTGTCTGGGGCGACCGTATCTTTCTGACGGCGGCGGAAGGTGACAAGCTTCTGCTTCTCGGCCTCGACCGCAAGACAGGCCGGATCCTCTGGCGGCATGAAGTTCCCGCACCGAAACAGAGCAGCCTGCACAAGATAAACAGCCCCGCGGCGGCCACGCCCGCCACCGATGGCAAACGTGTGTATGCCTATCAGGCGGCGTTCGGGCTCATCGCTTGTGATTTTGACGGAAAGGAAATCTGGAGGCGTCCTCTGGAGATGCCGTTCGTGGTCAACGGCAGCGGCACTTCGCCCGTGCTGATCGGCGGCAAACTGATCCTCGCCTGCGACCAGCAGGGAGGGAAATCCTGGCTGATGGCGCTCGATCCCGGCGATGGCCATCCGCTGTGGAAAACGCCGCGGCCCCAGGCCGTGAGCGGCTATACGACGCCCGTGCTCTGGCACCGCGGCGACAAGGACGAGATCGTGGTCAGCGGCAGTCTTCGCGCCACCGGCTATGGCTTGAATGACGGTGCGGAGCACTGGTCCACGGGAGGATTGGAGGGCGTCAGCGTCTGCCCGTCGCCCGTCGTTGGGGAGGGGCAGCTCTATCTTATGTCCCGCAGCTTCGGAGGTGCCGCTCCTTCTCCGGTCACGGCTGCGGCGGGCATTCTGCTCGCGGACTCGGATCATGACGGCAGGGTTTCGCGTAAAGAGGCACCCTTTCTCGAAAAGGACGGCGCTTTCGATTTCGTGGACCGCAATGCGGACGGCTTCGTGACACCGGACGAAATGAAACAGGCGGGCGAATGGATTCGCGGCGGTGACTTCGGCCTCTTCGCCCTCAAAGACCCCGGGACGGCCACCGGAGCGCTCGATGCCTCCCTGACGGCGTGGCGGCATAAGAGCGGGATTGCGAAAGTGGCCTCGCCCCTCCTCGCGGGCGAACGCCTCTACGTGGTGCAGGACGGCGGACTGGTCACCTGCACTGACGCCCTGACCGGCCGACTGGTCTTCGAGCGCGAGCGCCTCTCTCCCGACGGCAGCGGCGATTATTACGCCTCTCCTGTGATGGCCAACGGGCACATCTACCTGAGTTCCACCCGGGGAGTGATCACCGTCATCGAAACCGGTGAAAAACTGAAAATCCTCTCTCAAAACAAGCTCAACGACCCCATTTCCGCCACTCCGGCGATTGCCGATAACAAACTTTACGTCCGCTCATCCGGAGCACTCTGGGCATTTG
>DATAIE010000240.1:0-5906 GCA_036262875.1 Verrucomicrobiales bacterium | reverse complement strand
CAGGGAGCGTGCCGGCGGTGTTGGGATCGGTCGGAAAATTAGTGTCATCGGTGCCGCCGGCCACATCGAGCCAGTTGCTCACGCACACATAGTAGTCCCCGGAACTGGGGACCACATAGTTTATTTTGCTGCCCCGGTTGCCGTTGCCCACATCGTCATTGCGGGCGACCAGAAGGCCCGCGGAATTGTAGAGGCCGACGGCCGAGTCAAAGTCATCGTTGTCGCTGGCATTCTTCAGGTCGAGCTGGATGGTTTGTCCCGCGTTGGCGCTCAGTTTGAAAAAGTCCACGTCGCCGTTGCTGGGCACCCCGCCGAAGGCTCCGTCGCCGTTGCTGCCGGAGGCGCGAATGATGGTGGTGGAGCCGGCGGTGATGCCCGTGGCGTTGGCCGTGGCGAAGGTGTCGTCCGGCTCGGCTTGAGGGACCACTGTTTGAGCAGTGGCGGTATGAAGCAGCGCCCCAAGAGGCGCAAGACGAAGCAGCCGCACGAGGCTGCCCGGGGGTAGTGTGAGTTGGGGTTTCATGGTAATAGAGGAGTTTGCGAACCGGGGACCTTGCGCGCAGGGAGACTTAGGGCTTAAGAGAACATGAAGCAACCGCATCGCTATCTTGCCTGGCATTGCGGGCATGAAATGATGTGTGAACTTTTTGCCTCTTCACCGGGATTGCTTCACCCAAGGTAACTGCCGTCCGCGTGCGTTCCGGACAGGCGCCGGAGGCTCAGGGTCTCGCGAAGAATCGCGCACGAAGGTAACGTCGCTGGAGGGCTGCGTCCGGAGCGATGATGAAGGTGAGTGTTTGCGTGGTCTCCGTGGAAGAGCGGGCGGTGAGAGTGGCGGGGATGTCGGCCCAGGCGGAAAGGTCCGTGGCGGACTGGAGGGTGAAGCCGGCATCGTCTCCCGTGAGAGGCCGGGTGAGAGTGAAGAGGATGGAGCCGTCGGGCTGCGGGGTGAAAACAGGGAGAGACGAAAGGGAGGGCGAGGCGGGATTGGAGCCGAGGGCGTATTCGAGGAAGGTGCTGAGACCGTCGCCGTCGGTGTCGGCGGTATCATTCGGCTGATTGTTCGCCGTTTTCCACGCGGCGTAGGTGGTGGCGTCGGTGGAGCCGGGGTTGGGGGTGGAGGAGGCGCGCCAGTTGAGAGGATTGGCGTGGTCGGGGTTGGACTGCGGGGCGATGAGGACGAGACTGGCGCCCGTGCCATCGGGAGAGGAGGGCCAGGGGAGGGAATCGCTGTAGGTGAAGTCGCGGAGGATGGTGGTTTGGCCAAGGGTGAGCGTGAGCCGTTCACCGCTGTTGCTCAGATTGCCGGTATAGGTGCCGAGGATGCGGGGCGCGGCTCCGTATTTGGCGGCGAAGGCGGTGGCATCGCCGACAAGGACGGCGCGTTCCCCGGGGCCGAGCGTCACGGTGCCGGGAGCAAAGGCGAAGTCGACGCCGGCGGTGAAGGTGATGCCGCTGATGTCGAGGGGTGCGACGGCATTGATGTTCATCAGCTCGATGTATTCGAGGGCGCTGCCTTCAGGTGGATTATACATGATCTCGCTGATCACGAGATCGGTGGTGAGGCTGCCGGGAAGTGCGGTGCCGGCGGTGAATTCCACGGGCGCGCTCCAGTGGCTCCAGCGTCCGGCGCTGTCCTTGTGGCGGACACGGGCGCGATAGGTGTGGCCGGCGCTGAGCGGGGCCGCCGGGAAGGACTGGCTGGCGGCGAAGGCCGGGAGCTCTGCGGAGGTCCACACGCTCTCGATTTCATAGCGCCAGGGCCTGCCGGCGGTGAAGCCAGGAACAGAGGGGTCATGAATCTCACCGATGCGCCACTGCATGGCGGTGAAGGCCTGGGCGTTGGGGGAACTGAAGGCGCTGCTGGTGAAACTGAGCTGATTCAGCGGGAAGCCTGCCGTGCCGCTGTAGGTGATGACGGGAGTGGCGGGAATCTGAATGGCCGTTCCCGTGGCCACCAGAGTGAAAGGATTGATCTCGCCATTGGCCATTTTGGTGAGACGCCCGCCGCCATTGAGACCGGTAGCGATGAAGTCCTTGACCCATTTCACCATGCCTTCGAAGTCGGCGCTCGCGAGGACGCGGTTGTAGGGCTGCGGGAACGGGCCGTTCCCCTGATTGCCGATGGGATAAGGGGTTTTGTAGTAGTTCCCCACAGGACCCGCGGCGCGGAAAGGCGTGGGATTGATGGGATTGTAGTCCCAGCGGCGGCGTTCCACTTCCACAAATCCGTCGTTGATCGCGCCTCCGTTGGGAATGACGCGGGGTGTTTCATCCGTGATGATACTGATGAACTCGTCGACCACCTTCCATGCCTGGTCGTCGTTCAGAAGGAGGTCCTGGAGTTCGCGGGCCCGGTTCTGGAAATCTGTCAGGATGGAGGGGTGAAGGAGCGCGCGGGAAATTTGTTCGTATTGAATCAGATTCCCCGTGTTCTGCGTCGCCAGCGGGCCCCAGCGGTCGAAGTTCTCGTAGAGGAGATCCACGTCCCAGGGCATGATTTGCCAGCGGTTGTCAGTCGGGTCCCGGAAGTAAACGACATTCTCCTGCTCCCGGCGGTCGGACTGGTTGACGGCCTCCGTGACGGCGCGCCAGTTGAAGTATTCCGGGAGGTTCACATTCGCACGGAACCACGATTCCGGCTGGATGGCGCTGACCAGAGGCGCGACGGTGGCCGAGCCGCCGCCGAGGCGATAGCCTGTGACGGTGCTGGTGAAGGCATTGAGATCGCTGAAATCGCCGGGCTGGCCTTTGCCCTGACCGCGAAGATTGTTGGCCGCGCCCTGAAGCCGGAAAATATTGCCGTCCGGCAAACCGTGCTCGTCTTTGAAACTGTTGTCCATGTTTTCAAAGGCGAGGTAGAGGCCCCAGAGATCGCCGTCGTACTGGTTGGCGGGATTCGTTTCCACTGCGCCGTCGATGACCCGCCACTGGACGTAGCTGGTGCGCGGGGCGGGAGCGCCTGCGAGATTGCTGAGACGGAAATCCACGGCCTCATCCAGGCCCGCCATTCCCCGGTTCCACTGTGCCCACGGGCAGGGAACGGAGGAGAGGTTGAGTGTTTTGACGGTGGTGCGCGTGAGCCCGTAGTCGTCCGGCATTTTCAGATAGCGGCCGCGATTGAAGCGGAGCTTCCATTTGTTCTTGCCGGTGTTGAAGGTGCTGCCCTGGCCTTTGACGCGGTAGTGGATGTGGTCGTAGACTTTGCCGTCAATGACCAGCGCGCCCTCGAAGCGATAGGAACCGTCGTTGAAGCTCGCGTTGTACTGGCAGTTCTGAACGTCGGTGGCGTTCGAGAGCAGGTGCCACGGGCGCACTTTGGCCATGGTGGCCGCGGAGAAAGTGGAGGCGGCGGTGACGCCGGGCTGCACCGCACCAGTCCATGCGGGAACGGAATCGTAGCAGAAGTATGCGAAGTTCGGGCAATCGTCATCAGTGTAGGGGACACGGATATGATTCAATGCCGCATCCCATGAACGGATGCGGTAGCGAATAAGGCGGCGATGCGCTTGGACGGAGGCGGGAATAGTAGCGGAGAAGATGTTATCCTGTGCAGCAGCGTCACCGTTGAGTCCGTCATCGTGCATGGGCAGCGTGATCCATGAACTGGTGAAGGCCGCGTCGGTGAGGCGGAGATAGTTTCCGGGTTCCACGATTTGATATTCCAGCCACGCGGCGGCGATGCCATCCGGGTCGGTGATTTTGGCGGTGACGGTGACTGCCTGGCCGGAGGAGGGGGCGTCCGGTGTGTGGGTCACCTGGCGGATAGCCGGAGGGACGCTGCCGGTGGTGACCGAATTACGCGCGCCGGGCGTCGGCAGGGCGCTGCGCCACGAGGCGCCCTGCGTGCTGTCGAGTCCCTCATGGATGCGCTGCAGGGAGTCGCCGGGATCGTCACCGACGGTGGGCCATGGAAAGCCGAGTTCATAGGTAAGGCGGTCCACGACTGTGTCCGCAGCGTCGCGGAGGACGATTTCGTCACCCTCGTTTTTGAGGCTGCCGGTCCAGGGGCCGAGCGCGCCGGTATATCCGAGGTACGTTTGGAGATGGGCCGGATTTTCTGCGATAACGAGATAGCCATTGGCCGGGATGCTGGTGCCCGGAGGAATGAGAAAGCTGATCCCGCCGGCGAGCCGCCAACCGCCGGCGTCGACCGGAGAGCCCAGCGGATTGTAGATTTCAACGAACTCAGTGAAACGGGATTTGGAATCCGTGGGGTCCGAATGGATTTCGTTGATGACGGGATGAGAGGCCAGAAGGCCGGTGGAGTTGCCGGTGCCCGGTGTGGCGGTAGTGAGGAACGCGGGCGCGGTGCCGGTGCCTTCCGCGCTGAGCGACGTGCGAAGACGGAAGTCCGGATCATTGGCGGCGGCGTTGAGGCCCTGCACGGCAAGCACGTTTGACCCTGGTTGGAAGGCGGACGCGAAAGCGTCGAGTCGGATTTGTTCCGTGAGGAACTGAGAGCCGGTGGCCGTGGAATTGAAGGCCAGGGATGCGGGTGCATTGCGCCGGGCGACTTCCGTGCCGTTGATCCATGCGACGAAGCCATCATCGTAAGTGATATTCAGAACGGGCAGCAGCAACGGGTCGGGCGGGAGGTTTAACAACGTGCGCGTGAACACACTGGCATTCACGTTGAACATGGAACTCTCCGTGGAAGTGGCGAAGCCCGCGGCCTCACGGAAACGAAAACTGCCCGCGCCGTAACGCACCGCAGGGCCGCCGTCGGCAGTCCCGGGGAACGAGCCCTGGATCGTGCCATAGCGGGACGTGCCGACGAAGGAGATCGCTCCGCCGCCGTTATTGCTGAAGGTGTTGAAGATGCCGGGGCTGTTTCCGTTCATCTCCGCCGCGCCGTAATTGAAGGCCGCTACCGTGTAGGAGCCGGGCGCGAGAGTGACCGGCGCGCTGAGAGGTTTGAAGCGGTGGCCGCCTATCAGCGTGAGGCCCGCGGTGCCGCTGAAAGTGATGTTGGACTGGACCCCCGCGGAGGCCGGATCAAGGTCGATGGCGGCGATGCCGGTATCGTCCGCGGTGGTGGACGGCGTGCCGTTTTGATTTCGCTGCCAGATTTGGACGGTGATGATCGAATTGAGGCCGTCGCTGTTGGCATCGAAGCAACCGAGGTCCGTGAGAATGATGGGACGGACAACGTCAAAGTCCATGCCGAGGACGCCGTTGAAGGCCTGATTGCCGGCGACACTGGCGGCGGAACCGTAGGCAGTATTGGGAATGGCATCGTAACCCAGCATCCACTGGCCGCTGCTCCACGCCGAGTCATCGAAAGCCGCACCGCCGCGCCAGTCGTCGCTGACGGCGGCGGATGGAACTGTCCATTTTAGAGAGGCCGTGGGAGGAGAGACCGTAATGGCATCGTGCGTGGGCACGGTGCCAGGCCCATAGGATTTGTCAGGGGACAGTTTTGGGATGGGGTCAAAAACGCTGACGACAGTATTCGCGGGATTGGTCAGGGCGAGGTATTCGCCGTCGTTGTCGAGTTTGAAATTCGTGTGCAGCGGCGTCGTAGTGCGGTTTTTGCCGGAAGCAAAAACGACGAGATATCCGTTGGCCGGAATGCTGACGGCGGGGAAGGTCCATTTTGCGAGGATCGTACGGTCATCGGTGAGATGCCAGCCGGCCAGATTCACCGGTGAGGCGGTGGTGTTGTAGAGCTCGATCCAGTCCTGGAATTGATTGTCTTCGTCCTTCAGGCCGGTAGTGTTTTCCGTCATCACTTCATTGAGTCGCACGGGCGGCGCGGGCAGGGCCGCCGGCAGCACGTCCACGAGGATACTGGCCGAGGAGGTGCCGTCGGGACCGGTGGCACTCAGCGTGTAGCTGGCTGGTGACGGGGGAGCCGTGATGACGGTCGAGGTTTGGCCCGTAACATCCGCACCGTTGAGCGA